>JAGQHR010000349.1 GCA_020431745.1 Candidatus Eiseniibacteriota bacterium | reverse complement strand
GGCCCACCGAATCCCGCCTCGGCATCCGCGACGATGGGAGCGAACCAAGAGTGCTCGGCGGCTCCGTGCCCACCATGGACTCCGGTGCCATTCGCGACGGCGTGACCTTGCGGGGCGCCGTTGCCGTTTGCGCCGGCGTGGCCGTGCGCAGCGCCGTTCCCGTTCCCACCGGCGTGACCGTGCGCGGCGCCATTCCCATTCCCACCGGCGTGACCGAGCGCAGCGCCGTTCCCATTCCCACCGCCGTTGCCGTTCGCCGGACCGTGGCCGTTCTCGAGAAGCGCGGCGATCCGTTCCGCATGCTCGATCTGGTCGGCCCGTTGCAGAGCGGCGTTGATCCTCTTCACCATCGCCGGGACGGAGTTGGCGGGATAGAGCGACTGGTCCGGATACGTTTGGCCGGACAGGTTCGCGTCCGCCGCGACTTGCCATCCGCTGCAATAGATCGCCTGCAACCCGGCTCGCACCATCTGCACCGCCTGGTTGCCGGAGAGCGCGCCCAGAGCGTGCACGTAGTCGCGCGAAGTGAGCAGATCCCAGAGACGACACGCACCGATCCTGGCGAGCGTATGCTCGATCCGGACGGAACCGCGGAGCTTCTCCACATCGTGCTGAGAGTACGGACGCACGATTCCGTTCCAACGATCCTGGGGCGCGGTCACGGGGGTGTCGATCTGCGGGCGGATGGCCTCCATAGGGGTCGATCCTCCTTCGGATGGTCTCTGGGCTGTGTCCCCGGAGTCGTTCGACTCCGAGAGGCTTGTTCGATCACGGGAAACGGTCGTCGCCGCTGGCGTCGCCGCTGCCGGCGCCGGAAGCGGGCGCTCCGTCGAGTCGGCCGTTTCTCGGGGACGGTCTTGCTCGGCGAGCACGAGAAGGGGATAGGCGGCCGTGGTCAGGAATTACGGCAGGTCCTCCTCGATCGCGAGATCCAGGAAGAGGCGTGCCGCCACGTCGAATCGTCCGGTGTCGAAACGCTCCGGACCGACTTCTCCACGAATCCGCACGAGCTCCTCATCGAGCAGCTCGCGCACGAGGGTCGCCGTCACGGTTGCACCGTCTTCGAGAATCGCCCGATGACGGACCCACTGCCAGATTTGCGCGCGGGATATCTCCGCGGTCGCGGCGTCTTCCATCAGATTGTAGAGAGGGACGCATCCCGAGCCGCGAAGCCATGCCTCGAGGTATTGCACGCCGACCCGTAGGTTCAGACGGAGTCCGGACGCCGTGCGCGCGCCCGCGGGCACCCGTAGCAGGTCGGCCGTCGTAACCTTCACGTCGTCCCGCAATCGATGCCGTTGATGCGATCCGATCATCTCCGCGTGGAAGGCGCGGCGGGCGACCTCGATCAAGCCGGGGTGAGCGACCCAGGTTCCGTCGTGGCCTTCCCGGGCTTCGCGCTTCTTGTCGGCATAGACGCGGGACAGCGCGAGCTCGTTCTCGACGGGGTCGTTCTTCACGGGAATGTACGCGGCCATCCCTCCGATCGCGTGGGCGCCCCGGCGATGACAGGTCTGGATCGCGAGGCGCGTGTACGCCGTGAGGAATGGCTGCTCCATCGTCACGAGCGACCGGTCCGGAAGAACGGCGGCCGGATCACCCCGGAGATTCTTGATGAAGGAGAAGATGTAGTCCCAGCGTCCGCAGTTGAGCCCGGCCGAGTGCTCACGCAGCTCGAACAGGATCTCTTCCATCTGAAATGCCGCGGGCAGGGTCTCGATCAGCACCGTCGCCCGGATGGTGCCGCGCGGAATCCCCAGCAGCTCCTGCGCGCAGAGGAACACCTGATTCCAAAAACGGGCCTCGGACCGATGCTCGAGCTTGGGCAGGTAGAAGTACGGTCCCGAGCTCTGCTCGATCAGGGGCCGGGCGTTGTGGAAAAAGAAGAGCCCGAAGTCCAGCAGCGCCGCGGGATATGGCTGCCAGCCCGCACCGGGCACCAGAATCTCGACATTGGCCTCGTCCAAATGCAGCCCTCGCGGGCGCACCATGAGCGTCGCGGTTCGCTCGGGGAGGCGATATTCCTTGCCGGTACCGGGATCCACGAAGTCGATCCGCCTCCGAACGGCATCGCGGAGGTTGATCTGGCCCGCGATCAGATTCGTCCAGGTCGGCGAGGTGGAATCCTCGAAGTCGGCCATGAAGACGTCCGCACCCGAACCCAGGGCTCGGACGATCATCTTGCGATCCACCGGGCCAGTGATCTCCACCACCCTCTGGACCAGATCGACCGGAGCATCGGCAACGCGCCAGGCAGGATCCGCCACGGCGGGGTCGGAAGCCGGGAACCCGAGATGCGCCGCGCTCGCATCCGATTGCTTCACTACACGTTGCTTCCGCAGATCTTGTAGCTGAACGAAAAATCTGGATCCCAGGACATCGAGGAACGAGACCGCGGCGGGGCTCAGCACCTCATCGAAGCCCTCCGGCAACCCACCGTGGATGCGGATCCCACCGGTTGGCCTGTGAAATCCGGAACGGGCTTCAGTCATCTGCTTCTCCAAGAACGGCTTCGGGTCCAGCTCCATGAGCGGCGCAATACTCGCGCCTAAGAATTATAGTACGAAGTTTGCAGTATTCCGCATTTACATGCAATAAGTAGCAATTCCATAACGTGTTAAGCTGAAACTGCACTCGACATCGGAGTTGTAAATCTGTGAATATTGTAAATGCACCCAGCAAGGAGGACAGATGGCAGATAAGATCTTCCTAGGCAGGAAGTTGCGGACGGTTCGCCGTCGCAACGGGATGTCGCAGGCGGCCCTGGCCGAGGCGCTCGGGATCTCGGCCAGCTACCTCAACTTGATCGAGCACGAGAAGCGGCCGCTGCCCGCGGAGCTGCTGATCAAGGCAGCCCAAACCCTCGACCTGGACGTGAGGGACCTGGCCGGTCCGGCCCAAACGGCGCTCGGTCACGATCTTCTGGAGGTGTTCGGGGACCCCTTGTTCGAGGAAACGGAGATCCTGACCCGCCAGGTTCACGAGCTCGCGTCGTCCCAACCGGAAATCGCGCGCGCCGTCGTCCGCCTCTATCACGCCTACCGCGATTCGCATACCACGGCCGGCACCCTCGCGGAGCGCGTGCTCGATCGACAGGATGTCGGTGGGCTCGACTGGTCCCGGCTTTCTTCGGAACAGGTGTCCGACTTCCTCGAGCGACACCAGAACCACTTCCCCGCCCTGGAGGAAGCAGCCACCAGAGTCTGGCACGACGCACATCTCGAAGGAGAGGATCTCTTCACCGGACTCAGCCGCTATCTGGAAGTCCGCCATGGTGTTCAGGTGCAAGTCCACAAGGTGGCGGCGATGCATGGCAATGTCCGGGAGTTCGAGACGGAATCTCGAAACCTGAATCTGTCGGAAGTGCTGCGCCGGGGATCCCGCAACTTTCAGCTCGCGCACCAGCTGGGGCTGTTGGAGTGCTCCGGGGTGCTGGACGAGATCGTCGACGATCCGCTTCTGTCTTCGACCGATTCCCGCTCGCTGGGACGGATCGCGCTCGCGAGCTATTTCGCTGCCGCGGTGCTGATGCCCTACGACGACCTCCTGACCGCCGCCGAGGAGGTCCGCTATGATCTCGATCTGCTGGGACACCGCTTTCGAGCCAGCTTCGAACAGGTTTGCCACCGTCTGACCACGTTGCGCAGTCCCCGGAGACCCGGCATCCCGTTCGACTTCGTCCGGGTCGATCTGGCCGGCAACCTCTCGAAACGCCTGGCGATCTCCGGCGCGCGCTTCCCTCGTTTCTCCGGCCTTTGCCCTCTCTGGGGTGTCCACGCAGCCTTCCTTCAACCCGGCTCGATCCGAGTCGGGGTATCCCGGATGCCCGACGGGTCGCGCTTCTTCTCGATCTCGCGTACCGTCCGCAAACATCGCGGGGGCTATCGCGACCCCAACGTGCTGCATGCGATCAGCCTGTCCTGTGACGTGGATTCGGCCCGCCGGCTCGTCTACGGGGACGGGATCGATCTCGAGCACGTAGAGGCGGCGGTTCCGGTGGGAATGACCTGTCGGCTGTGCGAGCGACGCGATTGCCAGGCCCGGGCGTTCCCGTCCCTCCAGATGCCGCTTCGCCTGGACGAGAATCGCCGCGGCGCCTCGTTCTATTCACCGACCGATCTCTAGGTGAGCCCCGCAGGCTCACCCCGCGCACGCCCCTTGCGGCGCCGTCGTCCGCAACTCCATCTATAGATGGGTCCGGGGGTGACTCAAGACCCGTTCTCGCAGTATTCTCTGGCTCTTGTCCCTGCGAACGCCCTCCCCCTCCGGCAGCGACGCAGGAAGCGTAGAGAGAGAGGAGTGGTTCCCTGATGGCTTCAGACGCCGGCTACTACCGACACCCGACGATCCACGGAGACACCATCGTCTTCGTGAGTGAAGACGATTTGTGGTCCGTCCCGACTCGCGGAGGCACCGCGCGACGGCTCACGGCGAATCCCGGTATCATCTCGTTTCCTTCGTTCTCGCCGAACGGGAGCCTCCTGGCCTTCACCGGTCGCGATGACGGTCCGAACGAGGTGTATGTCATGCCCGCGGACGGCGGGACTCCGGAACGATTGACCTGGTTCGGCTCGGTGACGCAGGTCGCCGGCTGGCACCCCAACGGCAAAGCGGTGCTGGCTGCGAGCGACTGGCGGAAGCCGTT
>JAGQHR010000034.1 GCA_020431745.1 Candidatus Eiseniibacteriota bacterium | reverse complement strand
CGTGAGATCGCCTTCGAGCAGACCCAGGCCGCTGTTCGCGATGGTCAACGTCGCCCGTGCCGCGGTACCGACCGGAACCTGGCCCAGATCGAGCACCGGCGGGCGAATCTCGCACCGGGGGGCGAGCAACCCCTCGCCGCGCACGGCAAGGGTCGGGCAACCGGGAGAACCGGTCATCATCGTGCATTCCGTGGCGCCCGGGGTCTCGGGCTCGAAGCGCACGCGAAACTCCTGACTCTGTCCCGGGGCCAGAAGATATCCGGTGGGACCGACGAGCGCGAAACCCGGACAGCTCTCGCGGCTCGACACCACGCCCTCGATGTCCGCATGACCGATGTTGTCGATCCGGAAGGTCCGCTCGACGCTGGTGCCGATGTCGATCGAGCCGAAGTCGAGCGCAGTCGGAACGATCCGACAGGCAGCGTCGACCGGGCTGCTTCCGGTGACGGGGATCGAGCCACACGCTTCGTCACCGGTCGCGATCTCGCATGCGAACTCGCCGGGTACCGCCGGACGGAACTCGATCGTGAACGTGCGGGAGGCACCGGGCTCCAGCTCGTAGTCCGGATCTCCCGGCAACGCGAACGGCTCGCAATCCGCAGTGATCCGACCGGACAGGACCGTCTCGCCCTCGTTCTTCAAGCTGAAGCTCTCCTCGGAAACCTCCCCGACGGGAGTCGCCGGGAACGCGATCGAGGACGGGGACAGCGTGCATCGGGAGATCGGCGCGCGTCGGGAGCCGCTGAGCTCGACCGCGACGCAGAGGTCGTTTCCGAGACCGAGCTCACAGCTCTGCTCGCCCGTATCCATCGGAGCGAATCGCACCGTGAAGAGGCGATCCGTGCCCGGGCTCAGCTGGTAGCTACGTTCGCCCAGAACCGCGAATTCCCCGCATCCGGCCTCGACGGTTCCCGAAAGCACTTGTCCGCCGGTGTTGCTGATCCGGAAGAAGAGATCGTGGCTCTCACCCGGCGCGAGCTCTCCGAAACGGAGCGCGATCGGCTGCACGCCGCAGGACGACGGAAGGACGGCGGAACCCTGGGCGTCGACATCCACACAATCTGCGGAACCCGTCTCGATGCGACAGCTCGCGGGGCCGGCCGTGTTCGGAGTGAACCGAATCGTGAAGTCCCTCGATTCGTCGGCGCCCAGCGAGTAGTTCCGCGATCCTTGCAGGTGGAAGTCGGGACAGTCGACCGAGACGGTGCCGTTGAGGTGCTGTCCGCCGCGGTTCGTGATCGTGAACGATCGACTCTCCGACTGACCGACCTCCAGGGTTCCGAAGTCCAGAGTGGTCGGCATGACGTCGCACTGCGGGCTCTCGATGCCGGTGCCGCGGACGGTCACGTCGGCGCACTGTCCGCCGAGCAGGACCATGCACTCGTCGGTCCCCTCGTCGACCGGTTGATACCGCACGCGGAACTCGAGGGAGGAGAAGGGGCCGACGTCATAGTCCCCGGCATCCACCACGACGAACTCGGGACAGGTGGAGGTGAAGGCACCGACGACGTGTCCGGCCCCACTGTTGTGAATCGTGAAAGTCTTCTCCGACGGCTGGCCCACCACGATCGTCCCGAAGTCCAGCAGCGTCGGAGTGACCTCGCAGGAAGGCAGGAGCACCCCCACGCCCGAGGCTTGGTAGGAATCGGGACACGACGTCGATCCCAGGTCGAGCGGACAGACCTGCGCACCGTCGGCGTCCGGAGCGAAACGAACCACGAATTCCCGCTCCTCATCGGCAGCCAGCGCGTAGCTCGCGTCCCCGACGATCTCGAACGAGCCGCACGGTTCGGACACGGTTCCGCCGAGCAGGCCACCTCCCACGTTGCGGATGGTCATGGTGAGATCCGCGCTCTCGCCCACGACGATATCGCCGAAGGCGAGCCCGTCCGGAGGGTCGATGGCACAGGCGGGCGGCAGGTCACCGCGCCCCGCGGCCGGCAACGTGCCGCAAGACGATCCGGGATCGATCGCGCACGCGAAGTCTCCGGAATCGGGAGGGGCGAACCGGACCGTGAACTCCCGGATTTCGCCGACCGCGAGGGAGTAGACGGGATCGCCGTCGACGAGCGAGAACTCGGGGCACGGCACGTCGACCGAACCGGTCAAGACTCCGCCTCCGATGTTCTCGATCGTGAACGTTCGATCCTCCGTGCTGCCGACGGTCACGATCCCGAAATCGAGGGCCGCTGGATCGATCCGGCACGCAGGGGGGAGGTCTCCGTTTCCTTGGGCGTTGAGAGTGCCGCACTCCGGAGATCCGAGATCGATGGCGCACGCGAACGGGCCGGCGGACGGCGGCGCGAAGCGAACGGTGAACGTGCGCCGTTCCCCGGCTGCCAGGACATAGGTGGAGTCTGCCTCCAGCAAGGTGAATCCCGCGCACGAGACATCGACCGCTCCGCTCACTACGCCGCCCCCGACGTTCTCGACGTCGAACGCGAGATCACGGGACTCGCCGACCGTCACGGTCGCGAAGTCCAGGAGACCCGGCGTGACCACGCAGGCGGGCGGGAGCTCGCCGCTCCCCCCGAGAGGAACGCTCGGACACGTCGCCGTCCCCGGATCGATCGTCCCGACGAAGCTGCCCGAGTCCGGGGGTGCGAAGCGGATCGTGAAGGTCCGGGCCTCACCCGCGCCGAGAGCGAAGGCGGAGTCGGCCTCCACGAGGCGGAATGCGGAGGGCCCCACATCGACGGCCCCTTCGAGCACACCATCCCCGATGTTGCGCACCGTCCACGGCAGATCGAGGGAGTCACCGGCCGTGACCGTGCCGAAGTCGAGCGAGGTGGGATCGACTTCACACGTCGGATCCGCCCAGGCCCACCCGACCGTGGAGCCCAAGAGGAGAGCGAAGGTCACGGCGAAGGGCCACGAAGAAACCAACGCCCGCGGAAACGGGGAGGCTTGCTCTCGAATGCGTTCGGGTTCGCGAAACTGGAGAGGCATGAATTCCTTGGATGCGCGTTTTGACCCGGGCCGTCCTGGTGCCCACGCAAGCCCGGATGGTAGCGAGCTGCGAATCCGACGGTCAACGCAACCGACCGGGGCCGCGCTAAATCGCAAGAAAACTGCCCTGGGGAAAATCCGGGTCCAGCCCGCGCCGGAGTCGGCCGATCAACGAAGGGGGTCGTTTCATCGAACCCGCGCGACCAGCCACCAAAGCGAGAGACGACAACGACTTGAACGCCGAACCGAACCCGCATGCGTCCGCCGTGGACTCCGACCCCTGCCGCCGCGGACCCGACCGGCGCCGGCGTCCGACCCCACTCCTCTCCCGCTACACCTTCACAGGACGACGCCGGCACAACCGGCGGGGGGACGATCCCGCCAGCGGCTACTACGTCGACTGGGTGGAGGGAAACTACCGCTCCGCCGTGATCGCGGTCGGCATCTTCATCGCACTCGACGCGCTGGCAACGCTGGAGATCCTGAGCCGTGGCGGAAGTGAAGCCAATCCGCTGATGGCCAGGCTGCTCGGGCATAGCGTCTGGACCTTCCTCATCGTCAAGTTCGCCGGTGCCTTTCTCGCCATCGCCGTGCTGGCGATCCACCGGCACTTTCCCAACATCCGGCGATTGGGCGCGCTCCTGCTGGCCGCCTACGGAAGCATTGCGCTCTACCATCTGCTCCTGCTCGTGATCAGCGCGCTTTGAAACGCTTGACCGTGGGCGGCACCTCGCCAATCCTCGGGTCGTGCGCATTCCCAAAGAAGGAACCCTGCTTCGCATCTACATCGGCGAGAGCGATCGACTGGATGGCAAGCCGCTGTACGAAGCGATCGTCCTCAAGGCGCGGGAGCTGCATCTGGCCGGCGCCACCGTCCTGCGCGGAGTGATGGGCTACGGGCGCAACTCCCGTCTGCACACGACGAAGGTGCTGCGGCTCTCGGAAGATCTTCCCCTGATCGTCGAGATCGTCGACGCCGAAGAGCAGATCGGCCGGATCCTCCCCTGGCTCGAGGAGGTCGTCCGCGACGGTCTCGTTACCGTGGAGCGCGCTCAGGTCGTGCGCTATGTGGGTGACGGCGACGGCGGCAAGGATGCCGGGGAATGACCGGACCGCTCGCATGGCTCGGTCTCGCCGCCGGGGGTGCGATCGGGACGCTTCTCCGCTACATCCTGGCCGGCTGGATCGCCCGGGGCACGACGACGTTTCCGTGGGGAACGGTCGGCGTGAACCTGATCGGCTGTCTCGCGATCGGACTGATCTCCGGCCATCTGGATCGCGGGGCCCTGATCGCCCCGGCGCTGCGCGTCGCCATCCTCATCGGTGTGCTGGGAGGCTTCACGACCTTCTCCACGTTCGGGCTGGAAACGTTCCGTCTGCTCGCCGATGCGCAGCTGGCGCGCGCGGCCGGTTATGTGGTGGTGACCAACCTGGGCGGTCTCGCGTTGGTCTGGGGAGGCTACCGCTTGGGCTCGTTGCTCTGAACCGACCCGGACCGGCCGTGGACGAGCAGGAAGAGGAGCTTCTCGACGGCCTGGCTGAGCTTCACCGGCAACGGGAACGTGTCGCGCCGCCAGGTTTCGACTTTGATGGAACGGGCGCCGGCGAGACTGGCCGAGGCGACGTCGGTCATGTACTGATCGCCGATCATGACGACCCGGTGAGGCTTTTCCACTCCCAACACCGTCATCGCTTCCCGCACCAATCCGCCGTCCGGTTTTCGGATGGAACGAGCCCCCTCGCCGAGGAGCGCCGCGAGCGCGTCCGCCCCCAGGGAATCCTCCTCCCCGCGTCGGATCCGCAGGACCATCTCACCGTCCGCTCGCCGGTACCCTCGCAGGATGGGAATCTCCGGAAAAATCCGACCCAGGACCAGAAATCGCTCTTCGCCACAGTTCGAAAGGATCGCGTGACGCACGGCGGGATCGACGAAAAGCGCCCGCAAACGATCTCGGAACGAGGGATCGATGTCGTCCCCGTGGTAAGACATCAGGGTCCCGTCGACATCCCAGATCGCGGCTTCGATCCCGTGGTCCACGAGCCACTTCGCGGACACCTGGGAGGCATCGGGGAGGTGCCAGGTCGGCCGCATGTGGCTCACGATCTGGCCCAGACGCGGCAAGGATTGCCGGACGGTGGTCAGCCAATCTCGATTCAGAGCGACCTCCCCCTTGATGATCGAGCCGAAAAGGAGGCTAACGGAGGCCGGCCCGGCTGCCAATCGCGGAAGCACCCCATGTCGGAGTGTGTCACACTAGGAACTTCCACGCGGTGGGACATCCGGGATGCCGGACCGGTCCGCCGAGCGTCAAGAACCCGACGGAACGGGCCGAAACTGCACCGATGACGACTCGAGGCAAACTCATCCGGAACGTCGCGTCCAACTGGGCCCGCATCGGTTCCGGCGTCTTCTGGGGTTTGATCCTCACCCCCATCTTCCTCAAGACCCTCGGGAAGAGCGACTACGGAATCTGGCTGCTCGTCAACTCGTTGGTCGGCTACTACGGGCTCCTCGACCTCGGCACCCGCTCCGCGGTCGTCCGTTATGCATCGCGCAGCATCGCCAAGAGCGAAGACGACTCGACCAACGAGACCTTCAACACCGCGCTCTTCGTCTACACGATCGTGGGCTTCGCCGCGCTCCTCATCAGCTTCGCCCTCGGCTTCATTCTCCCGCGGATCCATGGGTTCGCCGCCGGACAACATCCCGACGCGACGCTCCTCATCATCGTGATCGGCGCCAACGTGGCGGTGGCGCTTCCGGGCAAGCTCATCGAGGGCATGCTGAGTGCGATCGAACGCTTCGATCTCTCCAACGGGATCGGCATGGGGTTCGCAGCCGGGAGGAACCTCATCTTCATCGTCGCCCTCCTCCGCGGAGCCGACCTGGTGACCTTGAGCTGGATCCTGCTCGTCACGACGATCTTCGAACAGTCGACGATCGCCCTCGTCGTCGCCCGCAAGGTGCCGGGACTGCGTTTCTCCCTCCGGCTCGCGCGCAAGTCGCAGATGCGGGAGATCTTCAACTACGGAATCCACAGCGTACTGGGCCAGGCCGGAGAACGCCTGCGCCTCTACACCGATTCCGTCGTGATCGGCGCCTTCCTGCCCTCGGCCGCGATCTCGCTGTTCACCGTGGGACAGCGACCTCTTTCCTACCTCTCCAAGCTGAGTCTGGGCGTCTCACGCGTGCTCACACCGGCGTTCAGCCGCACCGAGGCGGTCGCGACCAACGAGCGGATGGCCAATCTCCTGCTGCTGGGAACACGAGGCAGCACCCTGGTGACGAGTCTGGCGTGCCTCATCCTCCTGGTGTCCGGACCGGATCTCCTGCATCTGTGGGTCGGGGATGGATTCACCGAAAGCTACGGTGTCCTCTATGCGCTCCTCCCCGCCTACCTCCTTTCGGCCGGAACGACGCCGGTGAATGCGATTCTGCTGGGGACGAGCCGACACCAACGACTCTCTCAGGTGACGATCGTCGAGGGGTTGATCAATCTGGGGTTGAGCATCTGGCTGATCCATCCGCTGGGAGTTCTGGGAGTCGCGATCGGAACGAGTGCTCCGATGTTGGTCGCCCGCTTCTTCGTGCTGCCGATCTACGCCTGCCGCAACATTGACCTGCCCTATCGGACCTTTCTGCTGCGGGGTCTCGCTCCCGCGCTCCCGGGCTTGATCACCGGCGGCATCGCCGGCTGGCTGGTCAAGGAACAGCTGCCGGGCAACGATCTCTGGACGGTGGCAGCCGTCGTGGCGACGACGGGGATCGGTTACCTCGCCGCAACAGTGTTCGTCCTGCGAGCGACCAACGATCCGATCTGGCCGGGCAATCGCCGCGGTTCTTCCCGAGTCGTCCGCACCGAGTCCAAGACCAGTCCGTCATCGGCCGCGATCCTCACGGAGGCGGACCCATCCGACGGACTGCGCATCCTTCTCATCGCCTACCGCTTCCCCCCGCAAGGTGGCGGTGGGGTGCAACGACCGGCCAAGCTCGTGAAGTTCTGGAGCCGGGCGGGGCACAAGGTGCTCGTTCTGACCAGCGAGCCAGAGCACGCCCAGCTCGTCGACGACACTCTGCTCGACGAAATCCCGCGCGAGGTCGAACGGATCGAGGTGAAGGATCCCAGCCTCTACCAACGACTGCACGTGGCCCGGTCGGCGGCACGCAATCCGATCGCACAACGGCTGCTTCAGGCTGCGATGTTCCTGGTGTATCACTGCGCGACCCCCGATCTGGTGGCCGGGTGGAAGAGACCAGCGGAGCGCGCCGGCACGGCGGCCATCGGACGCTTCCGGCCTGACGTGATCATCGTCACCGGCCCTCCGTGGACCCCGTTCCTCGTGGGCGAGACGCTGGCCCGCAACACGGGGCTCCCGCTCGTTCTGGACTATCGGGACCCGTGGATGCAGTCGTACCTGCAGCTGGGACGCGGACTCATCCCCCACCTCAGGGATGCGAGGATCGAGCGACGAGTAGTGCGGCAGGCCGCCGGAGTCGGAGCCGCTCACCGGGAAATCCTCCGGAGGCTTCCGGAGTACGGGTCCGAGGGTACGCGGCGTATCTGGATCCCCAACGGGCGCGATCCGGACGACTTTCCCTCCCCGGCCGTGGCGCCGCCCTCCGATCGCTTCGTCCTGGGGTACACCGGCGGATTCTTTCGGTGGCGGGCCCCCGTCGTGCTGTTCGGGGTTCTCGAAGAGCTGCTCCGAGAAGGTAGGATCGGACCGGACACCTTCACCTTCCGCATGGCCGGTAGCGTTCGCCCCGCCCTCGGACTGATCGCCGCGGACAGCCCGTTGCACGGCGTGATCGAAGTCCAAGGGTATCTCAGCCACGGCGACAGCGTCCGACTGCTTCAGGGCAGCACGGTGAACTTCGTCCTCGAGGCGGATCAGGAAGGACGCAACCACCACACTCCGGGAAAGTTCTACGAAGTGCTCCACGTAGGACGGCCGGTCCTGCTGCTCTGCCCGGAAGGAGTCACCGCGACCCTGGGCCGGCGGATCGGTGGCTGCTGGATCGCCCATCCGGAAGATCGAACCGCGATTCGCGAAGTGATGATCGACATGCTCGACCGCTGGAAGAGCGGTGCGTCGATGCCCCGGGTCAACCCAGACCGGCTGCGATTCTACGACCGCGCGCACCAGGCGCAGCGCTACGCCCGCTTCCTCGCCTCCCTCGCCGGTCGCAGCGCGGAGCGAAGCGAACGACGGATCCGCGCCGCGGGGGAGTAGCGCGCGCTCATCCCATCGAACCCGCGATCGCGCTCAACGCGTCGGGATCCCGATGATCGATCCGCGGGACACCCGTGGTGTCGACCAGGTGGTTGTACTTGAGCCCCGCGCCCGTGTTGAAGAGCACGACCCGCTCATTGGAACGCAACCACCCGTCGTCGCGGAGCTTCCGAGCCGCCGCCCAAACGGCTCCACCCTCGGGACACGCATAGATCCCCTGCTCCCGAGAAAGCTCGTCGACCCCGCGAAGGAGCTCGTCATCGGTGACCGTGACCGCCGTGCCCCCACTCTCCCGGAGCACGCGGAGCATCAGGAAGTCGCCGATGGCGGCCGGAACGCGCAATCCCGACGCCACCGTGCGAGCGTTGGGGAAGGGTGTGGCCCGCTCCTCCCCTTGCCGGAACGCGGTCACGATGGGCGCGCAACCTTCCGCCTGGACCACGACCATGCGCGGCCGCGCGGACCCGATCCAACCCAGTCGTTCCATCTCGGCGAACGCCTTCCACATCCCGATGAGCCCGGTGCCGCCTCCCGTCGGATAGAGGATGACGTCGGGTAGCTGCAGTCCGCCCGATCCCTCGTGGTCCGCGAGATCGAAGGCGAGCTCGTAGCCCATGGTCTTCTTGCCCTCGATACGAAAGGGTTCCTTGAGCGTCGAGAGATCGAACCAGCCGAAGCGTTCCACCCCGGCGCGCACGAGCTTTCCGCAATCCCCGATGAGCCCGTTCACCAGGAACACCCGCGCGCCCCCCGCGACGGACTCGACGATGTTCGCCGGCGGCGTGTCCTCCGGCATGAAGAGCACGCAGCCGAGTCCCGCCCTTGCCGCATAAGAGGTGGCCGCACCCGCAGCGTTCCCCGCCGAAGGAAGGGCGACGACCTGCGCACCGAGCGCCTTCGCCCGGGTGATCGCGGCCGCCATGCCGCGCGCCTTGAAGCTGCCGGTGGGATTGAACGCCTCGTCCTTCACGAAGAGCCGCTCGAAGCCGGCGAACGCGCCCCGTCGCTCGCACGCGAGGAGGGGAGTGCATCCCTCTCCGAGGGAGATCGCGTCCTCCGGTCGCGCGACCGGCAGGACTTCCCAGAAGCGCCAGAACGATCGCTGCTTCCGCGCGCGCACGACGGACGGTGTGAACGACTCTCGCAGCGCCTCCAGATCGTAGTCCGCCAGTAACGGACGTCCGGCCGGACTCAGATTCTGCAGCCGATCGATCGGGACAGTTTCTCCGGTTTCAGAACAGACGAGACGGGTGTGCATGTTCTCCTCTCGGATCGGGCTAGGACGATTGTCGGGCCGGGGTCAGCTCGGTCCGAACGCGCGGCAGGTCGGTGAAGGTCACCGTGACGTCGACGACCAGGGGCACGTGATCGGAAGCGACCCGGGAAACGGCCGTGCGCGGCGCTCGGACTCCCGTCATCGCGAGCGAGGAGCTGATCAGGATGTGGTCGAGGCGGCGCAGCGGCACCGACCCGGTCCAGGTTCGCAGCGCGCGTCCATCGAGCCGTTCGGGCACGGCGTTGGTGATCGCTTCCTGAAGGCGCGTCATCGTGCGGGACGATGCCCCGGCGTTGAAATCCCCCGCGAGCACGACGGCTCCGTGGCATTCGGGCGACCGCAGCCACTCCGGACCGAGGAGGGCCTCGACCTGCAGATGCCGCTCCGCCGGCAGGATGCTCAGATGCGTGTTCAAGACCTGGACGGGATGGCCCTCGACGTCCACCACGGCCCAGAGCACGCCCCTCGGCCAGAGATTGAATACGTTCTTCGCCCGCGCCGCCGAGGGAAGCGCACCCGCCCGATGGAGTCGGATCGGGAGCGAGGAAAGAATCGCGTTCCCGAAGTTGCCGTCGTCCAGCTGCGAAACGACATGGAAGAGGTACTCGCGTTGGAGACGTTGCGCGATCTGGTGCACCTGATCGACGCCACCCGAACGCGCCCGCTCCTGGTCCAGCTCCTGAAGACAGATGATGTCCGGACGTTCGCGGGCGATGACGCGGGCGATTCGTTGCGGCGCGTAGATTCCGTCGGTCCCGCGGCACCCGTGCACGTTGTAGGTCATGATCCGGAGGCTGGTCGACGGTGCGAGCCCCCGGCGCGTCAGCCGGGGTGGACGATACTCGGGTGCGCTTTCTTCGGCGCCCTCTCCCGGCCATCGTCCCATCACGCGCAGAAGAGCCGACCGCAACGAGCTCGGACGCAGGACGCGAGGCAACGCGGCGAACGCGTGCGCCTCCGGAGGCACGAGGACGAACGCGGAGGTTTCGTTCGGTCCCGGGCCGCCGTGGGACCCGCGCTCCTCCTGCAGGGAAAGCGGTCCTTCGCGATCCCAGCCGAAGATCAGGATGTCCCCCGCCCCCGGGTGATGGGCGAGACCGACCAGATCCTGCGAAACCTCGCGAAGATGCGGGTGGTCCTCCCCCAGAAGCGCCCCCGCCTGCTGGGGAAGTCGATGGCTCCCGCGGGCACTCCACGCCAGGCCCGCACCATCCTCGGTCCGCCGCACGGCCATCGGGATGTGACCGTCGCGCACCAGCCGCTCGCCCAGCCGGTCCAGGAACTCCGGCGAGTGCTGCCGCGGCAGATAGATCGCTCCCGTCGGCCCCTGGTGGGTCACGATGATGTCCCCGAACCGGCTGGTCACTCGTGTCGCGCCACGCGAGCTGGGCTCCGGTGCGGCCTCGCGCAATCGCTTCTCCAGCATCTTCGAACCGAGCCACCGGGATCGTTCGATCGTGCTGGGTCGTGACGGATCCAGAATCGTTTCCGGCCGTCCGTCCGTTTCTTCGTGGAAGGTCCGCGTCAGCTCGTCATAGACGCGGGCCACCGCACGCGGAACCGACTCGTGGTGAGCGGCCGCGAACGAGCGGACCTCCTCCTGCCCGTGATCCGAGTAGACCCAGATCTGATAGTCGCGCGCCCGGGACGCGCGCATGGCGTGCCAGACCCGATGGATCGCCTTGTCGATGCCGCGCAACGACCAGAGCGCGAATCGCGACTTCGGACCCCGCCGGTGCGCGTGCTCGTCGTATCCGAGCAGGTTGAGCTGGACGACCGGCAGACCCCGATGGAGATCGATGGTCGCCCCGGCGACGACGATCTCGCGCATGACGACGCTCACCAGCACGCGCAGAGGCACCAGGCGCAGCTCCCGGAGGAACTCCCGGAAGGAGAACCTGCCGCGGAACAGATCGACGGCGGCGAGGATCGAAACCAGGAGGAAGGTCCCGAAGGCCCGGAAGAAGCTCCAAACGTGCCAGAGGGAGAGGGCGACCCAACGGCGCGGACTGAGCACGTCGCGGGCGGTACGGACCTCCGCGGTGGACGCGCACAGGTGTGGCTCGGCCGCGCCCCCGCTAAAGATGTTGGACCAGGCCGATCCTCCGCGGAGCAACCCGCTGCCTTCGGCCTTGAGCCGGGCCTCGATCGCGGCCGCGGCGGCCGGGTCGTTGAGGCTGAGCGTCCGGTGCAGCTCCGGGTCGCGGTAACAGAAGGCGGGTACGGCGGAACGCTCCCCGAAGAAGAGCTCCGCCTGAAAGCCGGGGGTGCTGCTGGGAAGTCCCGAATACAGCGAGAGGACCTGGTGCCCCTCCCGCTGGATCAGTCGCGACAGAAAGGGAAGATGACCGCGTTCGAGGGCCTCCCGGAGCACGGTCTCGCCGAGGCCGTCGACCTGGATCAGGACGATACCGGGTCGTTCGTGCTGGAGGGCAGCGGACTCCTGACCGGCAAAGCGGCCGCTCCAACGGCTCCGGCTGAAGGCGTGCCGGACCCGTCGAACCAGGATTTCGACGCGATCCATCATGGAAGATCAGCTCGCACGGTAGACGATGGCGATTTCAAACGACATCCCCAGTCTACACCGCGGGATCGCGATCGCTCCGAATCACTCGGCGACGAAGCCGGAAGGCGTTCGTGCGGAAGGTCGGATCCGGACCGGGCGTCCCGTCGCAGACGCCCAGCCCGTTGCAGCCCGAGACGACTAGACCATATGGAACGGCTGGACCCCGTGGTTATCGTGGGTTAGCTGGGCGGGGGTGCCGCTCAGCCAGAGCCACATGTGACCACGAGGGTCACAGACACAGGAGGTCCAGCCGTGCCATCCATTATCTGGGTCGGACTCGATGTCCACAAGAACTCCACGACCGCTGCCATTCTCGAGGGAGAAACTTCGGAGGCGCAGATCGTTCGGCTGCCCGCCGACTTGAATCAGCTGCGGAAGCTGTTCCGGAAGCTCTCGGAGAAGGGAACGATCCGTTCCTGCTATGAGGCTTCGGGCTGCGGCTTTGTCGTCCATCGCGTGCTGGAGAAGGATGGGTTCCAGTGTGAGGTTATCGCGCCCTCCCTCATTCCTTCCCGAGCGGGGGACCGGCAGAAGACGGACCGTCGGGACGCCCTCAACCTGGCCAAGCTCTAC
>JAGQHR010000348.1 GCA_020431745.1 Candidatus Eiseniibacteriota bacterium | reverse complement strand
GATCGAAGAGCTCCTCCGGGGTGCCGTCGATCGCGGCGATCGCAGCCAGTCCGGCCAGGTTGGCGAGATATCCGTTCCAACCGAGCGAGTGATCCCGCCCCGACTTCTCGTTCGGAAGATCTGCATGGGTCAGGGTGACGCGGGTACCTCCCGGGATCTCGACCAGCTCGATCGAGACGCGGGTCGAACCGGGCGGCATCAGCTCCTTGTCGGTCCCTTCCGAGATCCCCCAACTGAAGACCAACCGGTGATTCTCCTGCACCACTTCGACCACACCTTCGACGACGGTGGCGTGCCGACCGAAGTCGATGCGGACGGCTCCACCGACGTGTGGATCGATCTCTGCCTTCGCAGTGAGCCAGCGGGAGAGCAGCTCGGATCCGCTGACGCATCGCCAGACGGTCTCCGGCCGCGCCGCGACCTCCACGGACAGCTCGACCCTTGCCTTGTCTCCGTCGCTCGTGATCATGGGTGGCCCTTCTTCCTTCCCGAGCTCCGTCGGACCGTAGCTCTCCCGGCCCGCGCGGATGCCCTCTCCTCCGCTTCCGCCAACGACTTCAGCTCATCCAATCCAGTCACCCACATCGCCTCGAGCACATGCACGAGGGGGCCGAACTGCTCCGGTCGCGCGACATAAAAGTGCCGCTGGCCGTCGCGCCGCATCGACACGAGTCCGGCCTCACGAAGAAGACGCAGGTGCTGGGACACCGCTCCGAACGTCACCGGCAGCAGCGAGGCGATCTCCCCCGCGGCCCGTTCCTGCCGCCAGATCAGCTGCAGGATCTCCCGCCGCCGGGGCTCGGCCACAAGACTCAACGGTGTAGCCATGTATTATATTTTAGTGATGACTAAAATATAAATCAAGAGTCTCCCATTCGGGTTCTTGGGGTTCGCCATCGTCGATCGAATCGGCGCCGCCCGGGATGGACGCCGTGGGGGAGCGATCGGGCGAGCGACATCCCGGATCCTGAACCTGGGTCGAGTTCGGGACCTGCTCGGACCGGAGGGCTTCGTCCCTTGGCGTTGGAGCCGTCGCCGCCGTTGACGAGCGAACCGTTGCTTCCCGCGGCGCTCGACCTTTCGCCCAGGTTGCAAATCGTGTCCTCCCGGTTGCATGTGACTCGCCGCAATCATCTTGAAACCAGGCGGTTACCAGCTTGTCGAGACTCCCGCGTAACTTGCCCTCGAAACGCAGCAACCGCTCGACCCCCGGCAGCCTCCGGAGGCAGCTCCAGCAGACCTGGCGGACGGGAGGGGAGGGGAGCTCTCAACCTAGATCGCGGACGATTCGTTCGCATTTCGATCCGACACGGAGGAATCCATGTGGCCCTCGACTCGCAAAACTCTAGCCGTGTTCACGCTCCTGTTGACGGCGGTCCTGCCCGCGTCGGGTGACGCGGGAGCATCCGGGACCGACCCGGATCTCCAGTGGCTCGATGACATGGCACGACACTTCGAAGAACACCCGGAGCTGGCCGACCGGTCCGGGACCGGGTACCGGCCGTACGCCCGAGCGAAATGGTTCCTCGAGCAACGCATGGTCGATGGTGCCCTCCCGGGAAGCGATGCTCGCCTGAGGGCCTGGGAAGAGCAGGGGAACCGAGGTGGCGGGAACGGGGCGAGCTGGTTCTCGGTCGGCCCGAGCAACCTCGGCGGACGCCTCTTGAGCATGACCTTCGACCCGAGCAACTCGAATCGGATCTACGCCGGAGCAGCCGGGGGAGGTCTTTGGCGAACCATCAACGGTGGCGTTTCCTGGGCTCCGCTGACCGACCAGCTCCCGTTCCTCGCCGTCACTGGAGTCGCAGTCAAACCGACCAATCCGATGAGGATCGTGGTCGCCACCGGGCAGGGCCAGGGTGGAAGTGTCCGGATCGACGGTGTCGGCGTCTGGCGTTCGACGGACGCGGGAGCGACCTGGCTCTCGACCCCGATCGAGTTCCAGCGGAGCGGCAAGAACGGCTTCTACTTCGCCAAGTACCATCCGAGCGGAGCCGCGGTTTTCGCGGGGTCGATCGACTCCCTCTATGTCTCCTCCGACGACGGAGCCACCTGGACCACGGTGATGAGCGAGGAGTGCACCGACATCGCCTTCACCCCCGGAAGCCCGACCGCATACGCCATCCAGCGGGGCGGAGCCCAGCCCGGAATCTACCGATCGACCAACAACGGCCATGACTGGGAGAACAGGTTCACCAACAGCAATTCCTCTCGGGGCCGGGTCGCGATCGCGCCTTCGAACCCGGACATCGTCTATGCGCTTCTCGGTCACACCGACAACGAGGGGTGGCTCGGTCTCTACCGCTCCGATGACGCCGGCGACAACTGGACCGCGGTCAACACCGATCACGACCTCACGAGCGGAAAACAGAGCTTCATCCACTCCGCCCTCGCGATCCATCCCACGGACCCGAACACGGTCATCGTCGGAGGCGTCAACCTGATGCGCTCGACCGACGGGGGAGCGACCTTCACCCAGATCAACGACTCCGACAATGGTCTGCCCCACTCCGACAATCTCGGAGCGATCTGGGATCCGGTCGTGGCCGATCGGCTCTGGGTCTGGGGAGACGGTGGCGTCTGGCGTTCTCCCGACAACGGCGACACCTGGGAGCCGATGAGCGCAGACCTGCGCAACATCCAGCTCTACGACATCGGAACGAGCGTTTCCTCCTCCTCCGTCGACGTGCTCTTCGGTGGAGCGCAGGACAACGGAATCGAGCGTCGAACTCCGGGCGACACCGCTTGGCAGTTGGTCGCCGGCGGAGACGGTATGGTCTCCATCGTCCATGCGACCGATCCCAATATCGTCTTCGCGACTACGCAGAAGGGCACTCACAAGAGAAGCGTGGACGGAGGGAACAGCTTCTCCGGCATGAACAACGGCCTCGGTGGCGAGGAGGGACCGTGGTTCACGCCCAAGGTGACCGATCCGAACAACCCCGAAGTGCTCTTCACAACGACGAACACGCAGCTTTTCCGGGCCACCGCAGCCTCGACCTGCGGCAGCCCTTGCTGGACCTCGGTCGACAACACGGGGATCGCCGCCGCCGCCCTGGCCGTGAGCCCCGTCGACGGGAACGTCGTCTGGGCTCTGATGGAGGACGGCACGGTGCGTCGCTCCACCGACGGCGGAGCCTCCTTTGTCGCGGTCACGGCTCCGACGGCGACGGGCGGACCGACCTGCATCGTGGCGAGCCCGTTGCTCGCGTCGGTCGCCTTCGCCACCTTCTCCGGCTACGCGACCGGGGCTCACGTCTTCCGGACCTCGAACGGAGGGTCGAGCTGGGTCGACCTCACCGGCGACCTTCCGGACGTTCCGGTGAACACCCTGGCGATTCCGTCCGACTTGCACGCCCTCTACGTCGGTACCGATCTGGGTGTGTACGCCTCCACCGATTTGGGTACGACCTGGCAGCTTTACGGATCCGACCTGCCCGTCTCGATCGTGACCGACCTTGAGATCCACGAGAATTCCGGCGTCCTCGCGGCCGCTACCTTCGGGCGCGGCGCGTGGGTGACCACGCTCATGACCACCACCGACGTGGATCCGGACCTCGTGACCTCGGCGCCGAACCTGCTGTTGGCGCCGCCGGCCCCGAACCCGGTGGTCGGGCTGGCCAGGTTGCGCTACGCCGCCCACTCCCACGGTCCGGTCACGCTCGAGGTCTACGACCCGCAAGGCCGGCTCGTCGAACGTGTGGCCGATCTCGACGTCGGCGACGGTGAAGTCCGGGAAGCGGTCTGGGACACCAAGGGCGTCAGCTCCGGCGTCTACTTCGCGACGCTCCGGGCGGGCGGGACCAACACGGTGCGAAAAATCGTGGTCGCCAACTAGCCAGTACGTGCGAATCGAAACACGGACGTGGGTTGCGGTCGGGTCAGATGGCGGCGGCCGGGTCAGAGGCCGCCGCCCACGTCGAGCGTTCGTTGTAGCTCCGGCTGCGAGAAGGTCCCTGATTCCGCGGTGGTGGAGGGGCTAGGGAGACGTTCGGTCCACGCTCTGCCCGCCCTCGCGGCTTGCCTTCCAAGATCCGGGAGACGTCCCGTACGTCTCTCGGAATGCGGTGCAGAAGTGCGACACGCTCTTGAATCCGACGCCGTAGGCCACCTCGTTCACCGTCCCTGCGCCACGTTCGAGCATCGTGCGCGCGCGTTCGAGACGGACCTGACGGATGAGTGCCGAAGGCGTCGTGCCCGCGGCGTCCTTGAGGCGACGGAACAGGGTCGCTCTGGTCTGACCCGCTTCGTGGGCCAGGCGCTCGACGCTGAACTCCTCGTCCGACAGCCGCTCGTGGATGATCCGCGTGATCGAGTCGAGATAGACCTCGTCCGCGCTCCGGAGCCTCTCGTTGTCCACCTGCGGAAGCCTCGATGCGTAGTGGCCCCGAAGGCGGCGACGCTCCCGGATGAGTCCGTCGACCCGCGCGACCAGCTCCCGCGAGTCGAACGGTTTCGAGAGGTAGGCATCCGCACCCAGGGCGTACGCGTCGATCCGATCGGTCACGTCGGCTCGGGCCGTGAGAAGCAGGACGGGGATGAAACCGACTTCGGCGTCCGCTTTGAGCTTCCGGCAGAGCTCCATCCCATCCATCTCCGGCATCATGACGTCGGAGACGATCAGGTCGGGAATCGACGATCGGGCGACCCGCAGCG
>JAGQHR010000347.1 GCA_020431745.1 Candidatus Eiseniibacteriota bacterium | reverse complement strand
TGACCGCGGTGACGACGATCCTCGGGCTCATCCCGCTGACCACCGGCTTCTCCATCGACTTCGAACGGCTCTTCAAGGGAGAGCTCGCCCATGCCGTCATCCTGGGCGGCGAATCGAGCCAGTGGTGGGGTCCGATGGGGGTGGCGGTCATCTGGGGGCTCGCCGTCGCGACTTTCCTGACCCTCATCGTGGTCCCGGTGACCTATTCCTCGATCGACAGCATGAGGGCCTGGTTCGGAAAGCTCGCGACACGACACGGATCCGGAGGCGTGGCGGCCGAACCGGCCGCGTCCGAATGAGGGATTCCCGATCACCCGAGTGACTTGGAGGTGCGGGTCAGGCACAATCGTCGGGTTATTCACCAGAGCGGACAGGAGCCCCCAAGATGCGCAAATCCGTAGTTCTCGTCACCGGTGCCAATGGAGAGCTGGGTCACGGCCTCATCGAGACGATGAGCGAAGGCGGTCACGACAGCATCCTCGCTCTCGATCTCGTCCCGATCGAGGAAGGAATGCGCCGTCGCTGCCGGGAGACGTTCGTCGGCGACATCCTCGATCGCGACCTGATGGAACGGATCGTCAGCCAGTACGAGGTGCGTGAGATCTACCATCTCGCGGCCCTGCTCTCGACGCGCGCGGAATTCACCCCGGAAACGGCGCACCGCGTCAACGTCGAAGGAACGATGAACCTCCTCCAGGTGGCCCTCGAGCAGTCGAGCTGGCGCGGCGATCCGGTGAAGTTCCTCTTCCCCTCGTCGATCGCGGTCTATGGGATGCCGGATCTGGAGACCAAGCGCACCGCGGGCCCGATCCCGGAGCACAAGTGGACGAGCCCGACCACGATGTACGGGTGCAACAAGCTGTATTGCGAGAATCTGGGACGCTACTTCGCCCGTTTCTACCGGCAGCTCGCCGAAGCCGAGGACAGCCGCGCGGTCGACTTCCGGGGCATCCGCTTTCCCGGTCTGATCAGCGCGACCACGATGCCGACCGGGGGCACCAGCGACTACGGACCGGAGATGATCCATGCGGCGGCGCGCGGCGACGCCTACGCCTGCTTCGTGCGTCCGGACACCGTGATCCCGTTCATGGCCATGCCGGACGCGGTCGAGGCCTTCCTGCAGCTGGCCCGGGCGGATCGCAACGCGCTCTCCCTCTGTGTCTACAACATCACGTCGTTCAGTCTGAGCGCGGACGACTTCCGGACGCACGTGGAGCGCGCGTTCCCGGATGCGAAGATTTCCTTCCAGCCCCATCTCAAGCGACAGGCCATCGTCGACTCCTGGCCCGCGGAAGTGGACGACCGGGCGGCCCGTCGCGATTGGGGGTTCGATCCGAAGTTCGACATGGAACGGGCCTTCGACGAGTATCTCCTCCCGACGATCCGGGATCGCTACGCGACACGGTAGACTCTTCGTGCGCGGGCCGAGCGACCCGGCGCCTCCTCCGTTTCCGGCGGGAACGTCGATCGACCGGACTCGGCAATCCATTGCCGCATATGACATTTACCGATCACATAGCGCGAGACGTAACGATTCCGACCCGGGGCTCCGAAGGAGAGGATCAAGAGGCACGACCCGGTTCGTCCGCCGTCCGATGCGAACGCCGCACGAGACGTATTGCCGTGCCGAGCACGATTCGCGTAGGATTCGACCATGTTGCTTCAAGGTCAAACGCTCGTCGCCACCACCACTACCACCGGCTGACTCCGGAGGCGGCAGTGCCGTGCGCGCGACCTCCGGTGAGTCCACCGGGGGTTTTTTGTTGAGGTCGAAACACCAGGTTCAGAACCGTCGGCTAGTGGAGAGGAAGAAAAGGCCATGTCGATGCAGGTGATCGTCCCCGATGGGTCGAAGATCGAGCTCCCCGAAGGAGCCCAGGTCAAGGATCTCGCCCTGAAGATCAGCCCGGGTCTGGCGAAGCACGCCATCATCGGGCGCGTCAACGACCACGAGGTCGATCTCACCTATCGGCTGTCGGGAGGTGATCGTGTCGAGATCGTGACCGATCAGCACCCGCTGGGCCTCGAGACGCTCCGCCATTCCGCCGCCCACCTGATGGCCGAGGCGATCCTCGCGGAATTCCCGGGCGCCCAGCTCACGATCGGACCGGTCGTCGAGGACGGGTTCTACTACGACATTCACCTCCCCGAAGGGGTCAAGATCACGGAGGAGGACTTCCCCCGCATCGAAAAGAAGATGCAGGAGCTGGTCAAGAAGGATTCCGCCTTCGAACGGTGCGTCGCGCGCGACGAGGACGATCCGGTCTATCGCCACTACTGGTCGATCGACGGCGGCGACAACAAGTTCAAGCGCGAGATCGTGGAGGGATTGAAGGCGAACGGCGCGCTCTCGGGAAAGCCCGACGCTCCCGAGGTGAGCTTCTACCGGAGCGGCGACTTCATCGACCTCTGCCGAGGACCGCATGTGCCGTCCACGAAGTGGCTCAAGAACGTGCGGCTGATGCGGGTCAGCGGCGCTTACTGGCGCGCGGACGCCTCCCGCGAGCCGCTCACGCGCGTCTACGGAACGGCCTTCTTCTCGAAAGAGGATCTGCAGGCCCACCTGCACCGGATCGAGGAGGCGAAGAAGCGCGATCACCGCTTGCTGGGAGAACAGCTCGACCTGTTCCACTTCAGCGACGATGCCCCCGCGATGCCGTTCTTCCATCCCAAGGGAGCGATCATCTTCAACTTGCTCGCGGAGTTCATGCGTGCGCAGCTGAGCCGGCGCGACTATCAAGAGGTGCGGACGCCGCTCATCTACAGCGATCGGATGTGGCACCAGTCCGGGCACTACGAGAACTACCTGGAGAACATGTTCTTCACGAAGTTCAAGGAGCGCGACGCCGCCAATCCGGAGCTCGTCCACGACAACGTCGAAACGGGACGGCAAATGGCGGTCAAGCCGATGAACTGCCCCGGCCACACGCAGGTCTACCGCCATCGGCTCCACAGCTACCAGGATCTGCCGTTGCGCATGTGCGAGATGGCGGTGGTGCACCGGCGGGAGCTGAGCGGTGTGCGCATGGGGCTCTTCCGCGTGCAGCACATTACGCAGGATGATGCCCATCATTTCTGCACGCCGGACCAGATCGAAGCGGAGATCCGTCTCCTCATCGACTTCTTCCACGAGATCTATGCCGCCTTCGAGCTGCACGACGTCGCGCTGGAGCTTTCGACGCGTCCCGCCAAGTCGGTCGGGTCGGACGAGATGTGGGAGAAGGCCGAGGCGGCCCTCACGCGGGTGCTCGACGAGCTCGGTCGCGGCTACAAGCTCAATCCGGGCGACGGCGCGTTCTACGGTCCCAAGATCGACTTCCACATCCGGGATGCGATCGGACGCACGTGGCAGTGCGGCACCATCCAGGTGGACTTCTCCATGCCGGAGCGCTTCGGCCTCGAGTATGTCGGTTCGGACGGTGCCCGCCACACGCCCGTCATGATCCACCGCGCGTGCTACGGATCGCTCGAGCGTTTCTTCGGGATCATCACCGAGCACTTCGCCGGAGCGTTCCCGCTGTGGCTGGCCCCGGTCCAGGTCCGGATCCTTCCGGTCGCCGACTCGTTCGCCGACTATGCGCGGGACGTCGATCGTGAGCTCCTGGCCGCCGGGTTGCGCTCCGAGGCCAACCTCCGGGACGGACGGCTCGGCTACAAGATCCGGGAGGCGACGATGCAGAAGATCCCCTACGTGCTCGTCGTGGGCGAGAAGGAGGTCGAGTCGCGGACGGTCAACGTGCGGTCCCGGGATCACGGGGATCTCGGCGCGCTCTCGATTCCCGATCTGCTGGACCGGCTGGAGCCGCGCAACGTCGCGGAGCGAATCGCCAGCCTGCAGGTGCCCGCGGGCGCCAACGCGTAGCGACGGAGGTGGAGGACGGCGCGGGAGCCGTCCTCCGCCCTCCCCGTCCTCGACTTTCCCGTCCTCGACTTTTCCCGTTCTCTGAACCGGACTCATTTCTGAACCGGTTGTTTCCGAATAACTTAACTGCTTCGGCACTATCCGGAGGCCCCGGCCCGGGACGACTTCTCGACCCGGGGTCACGGCCCGTCCTCCCTCCCGATCGCTAGGAACGCGTCCCCAGGGGCGACTCCGCGAGGGGCGACCATGATGCGGTGGGCACCGATCGTTCCGATGCGGACTCCACGCCGGCCTTCCGGAGCCCCGAGCGGACGTCGGAAAACTCCCTGCGACCCAAAAACGAGGAAACGAAAACGCCCGTATCTGCGTCTATCCCTTTCGGTAGGGTTCCCTTCGGCCGGTCGGCGAACCCCCGCGGGCAGGATCGACGGGTCCCGCCCGGTATTCGTGCACGAACCACCACCCCACTCAGTCAGGAGACACTCATGTCGCAATGGAACCGGAGGCAGTTCCTGCGGGGGGCGGCGGGGAGCCTGGGGATGATCATGGTGCCGTCCTTCCTGACGCGCACCGGCAATCTCTTCGCTTCTCCGACTCCCGGTGATCCATTCCAACAGGTCGCGGCCGATCTCGACGGGACCTACTTCGCGCAAGGCTTCGGCATCGATCGCAAGATCATCGACCGGGCCATGAACGCGGCCCTCGAGCGCGGCGGAGAGTTCGCCGACCTCTTCTTCCAGCACCGGAACAGCTCGTACGTCGGACTCGAGGACGGGGCCGTGAACCGCGCCTTCTCCTCG
>JAGQHR010000346.1 GCA_020431745.1 Candidatus Eiseniibacteriota bacterium | reverse complement strand
CTACAGCGGGGTCGCCTTGCTGTCGCAGGAGGCGTTGCGCGCGCTCCCCGCGGGAGGCTTCGCGGAGCTGACTCCTCATCTGCGCCGTTGGGCCGAGGCCGGTCGTTTGGGGGCACACTTCGAACGCGCTCCGTTCCGGGACGTGGGCACTCTCGAGAGCTACCTCGAAGTGCATCGGGAGCTCCTCCGTGCGCCCGATCGATCTCGATGGCTGGCCGACGATCCGCCCTCGGGTGCGTCCGGGACCGTGTCCGGTCCGCACGAGTCGTTCGTCGACCCGTCCGCCTCGATCGGCCACGGGGCTTGCATCACGGCGAGCGTGGTGCTCGCGGAATCGTCCGTCGCGGACGGAGCCATCCTCGATCTCGCGCTGCTCGGCCCCGGATCAAGCGCGTCCGGAGTCTGCGAACGGGTGGCGATCTGTGAAGGTGAATCCCGCCCGCTCCGCCTGCTGCCCACCACGGACGAGGCCGCGTGTCTCCGATTCCTCGAGGAGCACCCGATCCCGGGAGCGTCGACGGCGCCGGAACGACCCCGTCTGTCTCTTCTGCACGGAGACGGCTCGCGCCGCCGCATCGTGCGCGTGCTCCGGGCGGACGCCAGCGCGATCCTGGTCTGGAATCCGCCGATGCCGCTGCCTCCCAACTACCCCGCACGGACGGGCCCGGGCATCCCCGACGAGAACGAATCCTTCTGCTACGTGCGCGATCATCTGGCCGGCCTCGGC
Organism: Candidatus Eiseniibacteriota bacterium; assembly: GCA_020431745.1. Taxonomy (GTDB): domain Bacteria; phylum Eisenbacteria; class RBG-16-71-46; order CAIMUX01; family CAIMUX01; genus JAGQHR01. Next base: position 3,936 of record JAGQHR010000346.1, on the reverse strand, counting down.
ATCCACGTCCCGAGGATCGACGCCTTCGATCGCGCGCGCGGGCTGCTCCTCATGGAGGACCTCGGCTCGACCCGGCTCGCGGACCTGCCGGAGCAGCGACCGGAAGAACGGGAAGCCGCCTACGAGCAGGCGATCGATCTGCTGGTTCTCCTGCAGTCCCCGGCCGAGGTGAGCTTCGATCCGGAGCGTACGTTCAATCTCGCGTACGATTCCGCGTTCGTCCGCCGCTACGAGCTCGAGTACTTCCAACGGGAGATGGTGGAGGGCCGGGCCGGTCTGCCGACGGCCGAAGCGGGGCTGCGCGCCGAGTACGACGCGATCGCGCAACACACCCAAGCGGGCTCGCGCGTGCTCATGCATCGCGACTTTCAATCGCGGAACCTGATGGTCACGCGCCGCGGGCTCGCGTTGATCGATTTCCAGGGGGCACGGCCGGGGCCGCCGGGGTACGACCTCGCATCGCTGCTCTGGGATCCCTACGTCGAGCTGGGCGATCTGCGGGAACGGCTCCTGCAACGCTACCTCCGTCGAACCGGGCGCGAGACGGCCGAAGCCGAGTCGTTCCGGGCCGAGCTCCGTCCGGTGGCGATCGCCCGGCTCCTCCAGGCTCTGGGCGCGTTCGCCTTCCTGGGGGGGCGCCTCGGCAAGGCCGGGTTCCTCGAGCATGCGCCTCGTGCGCTCGATCGCGTGATCGCGCTCGCCGAACCGTCCTATCCCCATCTCGCGCGCTGCGCGGGATCGGTGCGGGACGCGTTGGCCGGACGCTGAGCGCGACGGCTCCGGAGCGGGCTGCGGAGCGGACCTTCGCGAGTCCGGTCGACGCGCCGACGCCGCCCTTTCCCTACCGACCGGTCGCACCGAGCCGCAGCACCTGTGCGCTCGCGGACTCTCCCGGCGTGGCGACGCGCACGAAGTACATCCCCGCGGGAACGGAACGACCGTCTCCGTCACGGCCATCCCAACGGAGCTGATGCCGCCCCGGCCGTTGCTCGTCGTCCCAGAGATCGCGCACCTGACGCCCGGCGAGGTCGTGCACCGTCACGTGAACCGCTCCGGCTTCGCGCAGACGGTAGACGATGTCGGTTTCGTGGACGAACGGCGAGGGGCGGGCCTGCACGAGGAGCGGACGGGTCGCGGGAAGATCCGATTCGGCGGTGTCGCTGACCGCCGGCGTGCCCTGCACGAGTGTGGCGGAACGAGCCGGGAGGGCGAGCACGAAGCCCGTCCCATCCCCGACCACCGTTTCCAGGAATCCGTAGGGATGAGTCTCGTCCAGGCGATAGACGTCGAGGTCGGATTCCAATCCCCCCGTCACGCTCACCGTCACCTCGGTCGCCGTCGTCGCCTTGTTGAAGAGAAAGACCAAGAGGTCGCCGCCCGGCGTCCGTACGCTGTACGCACCGACGGCATCGACGTCGCTGCTGAGAGCGCGCACGCTCTCGCCTTCGACGCGGCTGCCGGCGCCGTCGTAGTCCAGGAACATCCGGAACGCGTCGGCGACGCGGGACCCGGCCGTGGGCGCGACCCAGCGCGTCGCGAGATCCACCCCTTCGCGTCCGAAGACGGCCAGGACCTCGGCCTGCGCGAGCGCGCTCGAGATGCCGTCGTCACCACCCCAGTTGTACTCGGTGACCGCGAGCAACGTGCCGGGACACCGCTCGTCGATCCAACGCCGGAGCCGGGGGATGAGCTCCACCGGCTGTCCGATCCACGACTCGTCGACGTAGTTCGGGTCGTAGAGGCTCTTCACCGAACGCAGCCGCCGGGCCGCCACCGCGGCCGATTCGTCGTCGTCGAGCGCGACGCCCGCAGCCTGCGGATAGTAGTGCACGTCGAGATAGTCGACGAGGCGGACCCCGTGGGTCTGGCGATAGGCTTCGATCTGCGCGAGGTACCACTCGAGGAGACCGAGTCCCCCGTGGGACGCCTGATCTCCGCCCGGGGTGCATCCATCGACCGCGGAGTGGAAGTACGCGCACCAACCCCACACCGCGGGTCCCCCGATCGCAGCGGCAGGATCGGTCGCCCGGATCGTCTCCGCATAGTCTCGGGTGCGATTCCACAGCTCGTCGTAGCCGACAGGATCGGGATGCACGTCGCGGTGGGTCGAGCTCCAGAGCATCGGCTCGTTGTCGAGCGCGTAGAACCGGACGCCTCCGGCATCCGCCGCTCCGAAGGTCGCCTGCAGATGAAGCATCCAATCCCGGACATAGGTCGGACCGATGGGAACGGAGGTGTCGGCAGGATCGTTTCCAGTGATCCATTGCCCGCCGGGCGCGACTCCGTTGCCGGCGTCGGCGGTGCACCAGGGCGGATTGCCGGTGGCCCGGCACTCGTCGAGCTCCTGTGGCCCGTACTTCTGGACGGAGAATCCCCAGCGCTTGCTGCGGTCCCGTGGAGTCCATCCGATGAGAGGAACGGTGAGCAGCACGTCCGCCCCGACATCGCGCGACTCCTGTACGAAGACGTCCGAGGCCGAACCGTCGGGGAGATCTTCCGGATGGGCGTTGTCGTTCGGAATGTTCATGAAGAACCAGTCGGAGGCCCGGTTGGAAGTATCCAGCTCCCACGAGTAGCGCGTCACGGCGTTGCCGCCCCAGCGCCGGATCGGGTACGGAAGCTCGGCGAGCTCCTGCGTCGATCCGAAAGAGATCCCGTAGATGAGCGGATCGATCGGTCGGCGATCGAGGTTCGGATCGACCTGAACCGTGACCGGCGCCGGGGGGGCCGGCGTCCCGTCGAACGAGAGATCGTCGAAGTAGATCGTGCCCTGATCCTCCGCGGCAAACGCCTGGAAGATCAGGCCGTCGATGATCGCGCCCCCGGCGCCGAGCTCCTCGAGCGGTACGACCGCCTGCGCCCAACTGCCGGCCGGGATCATCCCCCCACTCACGAACGCACGCAGGTCCCCGCCCGCGATCTCACCGCCCCCGGCCATGAGCACGATCCGGATCGTCTGCCCCCCGGCCGATCCTCCGTGTACCCAGCAGGTCAGGGTATCGAGCGTCGCGGTCTCGACCCCGGCATCCCGATGGAAGTAGAGCCCCTCCCAATTGCGCGCCTGCATCGAGATCGCGTGCGAGCCTGCATGGACGACCGCGGTCTGGGCGAGATCGTGGGTGGCCCAGGACCAATCCTGAAACTCGTTGCGGAGCGCGTCGTCATAGACCACGAGAGGCGTGGCGGCCGCAGGCCCCCCCGCTCCCAGCAGCACGAAGACGGCGGCGACCAGCGGCCGGACAAGATCGCGACGGGTTCGAAGGACGGACACGAGAAACGACATGGCTGCACCTCCGGCGGTTGGGAGAGCTGAGGGAGTCGATGCCAAAGGCTCCGTCGGTGACAACGGATGCGGATTTCGAACCGAACGGCGATTCCGCCCGGTTCGCTGCCTGCACTTCGTGGGGACCGAAGCCGACCGCGCCTCCACCGGGTCCGTCATCGCGAACCCGATGTCCGCGATCAATTCACGGTATCGAGCACGATCGAGAAGACGCTGGAATTGCCGACGGAGATCGGATTGTCCGGGCACGCCCCGGAAATGTCGCCGGGCTGGGCCGGACCGGCCGCTCCGTGCTGCGCGATCCGGGCGCTGAGATCGATCTTCCCTTCCATCGACTGCCCCTGCATCATCACCGACTCCTGTCCGATGAAGAACCTTAGCGGGAACGTCGGATTCTCGATCTTGCGCGCGGCCACCGGCGGTCCGCCCGCCTTGCGCGCGATGATGAAGAGCACCGCGTGTTCATGGATCTGGGAAACGAGCTCGGGCTTGATCTGGATCTCCCCGGTGATGCCGGGCGCGATGCCGCGATCGATCCCGACCTCGGCTCCTGACGGGTTTCCGGCGCTCTGGGCCGGCGGGGGCTCCATCCCACCCGGCGCCGTGCCGAACTGCTGGGACAGAGGCGGTGGCGGCGGCGGGATCGGCTTCTT
>JAGQHR010000345.1 GCA_020431745.1 Candidatus Eiseniibacteriota bacterium | reverse complement strand
GGAGCTCTCGCTGGAAACGGGCACGTGCCGGTCCAGCGATGTAGGCTTCCCTCTCAGAGTCGACGACGAAGTGAACGACGGGATGGGGCAGGGTCGAGACGAGCTGCGGAGGACCGCCGGTCAGATCCCAGCGGACCGTCCAGAGGTGTTCCACGAACGGGGCCAGATCCGCCGACGGGAAGAACCGCTCGTGATGGATCCGCGCCGACTTCTGTCCGCCGACCTCGAGCACACCCCGCACCGGTTCCGTCTTTCGCACCGCCATCCGTTCTGTCGTGTTTCTTCAAGAGACCATGGTGGACATGCCCTTAGGATCGGCAAAGCCCAATCGGAGGTGGCATGCGACTGCAGTCTATTACGATCATAATCGGACTCGCTCTCTCTGCGCACGGTACGTTCGCCGAGAGCTCGAGGCCGGAAACCCACGGTGTGGAGGCAACGATGCTGGTCCGCGGCGATTTCGATGTCCGAACCATCCCCCAAGCACCAGACGATCCGTCTGCCGGTCCCTTCGGACGGCTCTTCCTGGACAAGCGGTTCCACGGAGACCTGGAGGGTACGAGCCAAGGCCAGATGATGGCATTCCAATGCGCCAAGCAAGGATCTGCCAGCTACGTCGCGTTGGAGCTGGTGACCGGGACCTTGGACGGCAAGAGCGGCGGCTTCGTTCTCCAACACGACGCGATGATGCGGGGCGGGGAGACGAGCCGCTGGAACGTCCTCGTGGTCCCCGACTCGGGCACGGGCGAGCTCGCGGGAATCACGGGCGAAATGAAGATCGTCATCGAGGGCGGGAGGCACCGGTACGAGTTCTCGTACTCGCTCGCGCCGTGACATCGCGAGCGGATCCCGTCTGGGGCTGCGGATTCCGAGTGGTGGGCATCGGAGTCCCACGTTCTTCGCACGCTTGCTGGAGGGTGCAGGCGTTCCGTCCGGGAGGTCTCGCCGCTTCGATGGTGAGAGGATCTCCCGCACTCTAGTTGGGAACTGGCCGCGCGTTCGGTTCCGCAGCGGGAGTGTTCGCCCATAACGGGGACCCTTCGCCGGTTTTCGCACAGGCTCTTGGAGTGCCGTCCAACCCCGCCCAGACCCGCCTCCGTTTTTGCCGGCGGCAGGCCCGGGTGTTCGAACGACCGAACCCATCACCGGACGACCGTCAGTGTTCGCGAAGACGTCTCACCGGCCGATCCCGCAACGTGAAGATAGTACGATCCGCTCGCGATCTCACGGCCGTCGGCGTCGAGGCCATCCCAGCCCAGCCGGTGTGCTCCCGCCTCGAGCAATCCCGCAAAGATCGTTCGGATCGTACGTCCATCGGCGTCGTGGACCGTGACGCGAACGACGTCGGGGTGCGGCAGCGCCAGCGGGATCGTGGCGGAGACGCTCTGCGGACCCATCTGCTCACGAAAGAGCATCACTGCCTGGGACGGATTGGACAGGGCGTCGGAGCCCTCGGATCGCTATACTCTTTTCTTAGTATATACGTCGCGAACAGCGCATCCTCCGATCGGATTCACGCTTCGGTCAGTCCTACGATCCGACCGTCCTCCACGATCATCCTCCCCGCCACCGAGACGGATCGGTCCCGGGCGGAGAGGATGAGCGTGAGGGTCGAACGCACGTCTCCGCCCAGCTGGCCGTTGTTGCCGAACGTCAGCGTCACCGCTCCCTCCATGCACGCATCGAGAATCGGCTTGCCCGTCTCCGTGGTGCCGCCGGGATTGACGCCGACGCCCACCTCGGCCAAACGTCCGGGTTCACCCGACGCGACGTCGAGGGCTCGGCGAAGGCCGGCGAGATCATGTGGTGACTCCAGGCCCACGATCCGACCGTCACGAATCCTGAAGAGCACCTCGCGGAACCGTTGTCCGACCGCAAAGACATGGGACGCGAAGAGGGACCCCGAACCGGAGCCCGGCTGCGGAAGGAAAGACAAGCTGCCGGCGGGCAGCGACTCGAAGGACCGGCCAGCGGCGATGTCGGCGTCGGAGATCACACCATCGCTGTGGAAAGCCCGCGCGTGGTCAATGTCGACGGAGAGGTCGGTGCCTCCGGAACACTGGATGTGGATCGTGGCGGAGCCTCGCAGGGCATCATCGATCAAGCGGATTCGGTCGGCGAGAGCTTCGCCATCCGCTTCCAGACAGCGCCAGAAGGTGTCGATCGCATCCTCGGGAGATGTCACCCCATGCTCGAACTCGCCCCGATGTGGAAGCGCGACTTCGACGAACGGAATCCGTCGTTGATGCATCGACTCGTGCCAGCGGGACGAGGCGGCAAGCAAGTGAGGCAACTTCGCGAGCTGCTCGGGCTCGGGATCGGCTCCTTCCTCCGGCATGTTGCTGCTGAGGAAGATGGCGGCATCCATCTCCTGCATCAAACCAGGGTCGAGAAATGAGTAGTCGGGCAATGACTCCGCGGGAATCTCGTCCAGGGTGGCCAGAGCCACTGCTCGCGACCAGATCTGCAGCCGGGGATCCGCTCCGACCGCCCGCAGCTCCACCTGGATGGCGCCCGCGATCTTGAGCGCAGGCGGGGTGAAGAGCACGAGAACAGTCTGTCCCGAGCGCGCCCGCAGGGCCTGGCGCGCGACCTGACGTGCGACTCGCACGAGATCCACGCCGAGCAGCTGCGTGCGCCGCCAATCGAGAAAAGCGGCTTCCACCGAGCGTCGGACGGCAAGCGACGCTTCCGGATCGTGGCAGCCGAGCGCGGGATCGACGACGTAGTTCCGCGCCTTGGCCATGCAGAAGCGTTCCTCTTTCCAGCGCTTGCGCCCTTTACGGACCTCCCAGGCGAGTCCCTCTCGACAGAGGACGTTCAGGTGGTAGTTCGCCTGACTGGTCGGGATATCGAGCGCCTTGGCGAGCATGGCAGCGGTCATCGGCTCGGAACCGATCAGTCCCAGGATTGCCAGGCGATCGGTATGCGCCAACGCCTTCACCTCGGAGACCTGCGCGAGGATTTCAAAATCCTGCAACTTGGGCTCGGTCACCTACGGGCACTCCTCCTGACTCGCGGCAACGGTTGGGCCGAGGATACGGCATCGGCCTCGGCCGGACATCCTCGGCCTGCCGGCTCCGTCTCCGGCGCACCCACCCGATCATAGGTGATTTCTTCGTGCATTGGGTTCGCCGCGAAGACTCTCTCCACGAGCACATCGGAGGAAGACATGCCGATGGCCGGGTCACGACGAGATACATGGGCTCGGCCGCAGAGCCTCCAAGGAAGACCACGCGCACATCGTTCTCGGATGGAGGGGTTCTGCCGGCCGTCGACCACCGCTGTCGGGGCCGACGGAACGCCAACCCAAGACGAGCAGACCCTACCGGACGACGATGCGTTCGCTCACCGCCCCCGATGTTGCGGTCGCGCGGACGGAATAGACCCCCGAAGGCCAGTTCGAGGTGTCGATGGCGAAAGCATGAGCCCCTCGGTCCACCTCCCCGTCATGGACCAGGTCCATCCGGCGGCCCTGAACGTCGAAAACGGCGATTCGGAAGTGTTCTGGTGTGTCGAGCTCCAACGAGAAGCGAACCAGACCTCGAGTGGGATTGGCGGAGAGCGACCGCAGAACGGGACCGCCGCCCGAGACCGCTCCCCCTGGTTCACCGGTGGCCGCAGGGTCGAGAGGAACGGCCCCCCGGATCACCGTGATTCCGCCTCCAGCCAGAGCGATCAAGTCGCCGAGGGAGTCCGTGTCTGTGTCGGCATAGTGCACGGACACGCTCGCCGGGCCGATGCCATATCGCCCGCGGTACTGGAACTCGCGATGGTCTTCGTTGCTCATGACGACCGCGTCGTTGACTCCGTCAACCATGACATCGAGATCCCCGTCTTGGTCCACGTCTCCGGCCGCGAGCCAAACTCGCCCGGAGGGAGAGGGAAATCCTCCGAACGTGGAGACGGAAAAGCCCCCGCTGCCGTCACCCCACAGCACGTACAGCCACGCGGTTGCCAGGTCTTCGGTCCCGACGGTTGCGAGGTCGAGGTGTCCGTCGCCGTCAAGGTCGATCGGGATCGTGTTCTCGCTCCCGCTCGCTCCCGGGAGGGGTTCTTCCGGGTCGAAGGTCCCGTCGCCGTGACCTCGCAGCAAGCTCCAGTTCGGCCAGCCGGTCACGAGATCGAGGTGGCCGTCCTCATCGAAGTCTCCAGCTGCCACGTAGCGCGTCGCAAACTCGATCGGGATGGTATAGGGAGATTGAAACGTTCCGTCGCCATTGTTGCGACTGACGTAGAGATACTTCTGCACCGATCCCGAGCAGCCCCGATCTTCGGTGTTGATGACGTCCAGGTCTCCGTCCTCGTCGATGTCATATGCGGCCGGATGCCCGCTCCCGCAGGTATTGACGATCCATCGGGTGACCGTCTGAAACGTACCGTCGCCGTTGCCTCGCGCGGTGAAGAAATCGTACGGCGGGGCGTTTGGACCAGAGACGAAAAGGAGATCCAGATTGCCGTCGGAGTCCAGGTGGTGGAGCTGGGCGTAAGCGTAGGCAAACCCGGACGTTTGGTAGCTCTCCTCGAAGGACCCGTCGCCTCGACCCAGGTGCACCATCACTCGCGAGCTGGCCGCTCCCGAGTGCGAGGTAGCCGCGTCGATGTGACCGTCGTTGTCGACGTCCCCCAGTTCGAGCGCACCGTGAAACGGAAGCGCTCCGAAGACCGGGGGCACTGGAAA
>JAGQHR010000344.1 GCA_020431745.1 Candidatus Eiseniibacteriota bacterium | reverse complement strand
CGGCGTCGTCTGGCGCGTCGACCTCGTGGGGTGGAATGCCGGCTTCGCCCTTCCCGGCGGCGGCATCAACGTCATCTTCAGCCGCCCTGGTGTTTCGGTGGTCGAAGCGGACGGGATTCGCGACATCGGCACGGCATCCGCGGAGTTCCTCGGCGGGCCGTATGATCCGTTCTTCCTCGGTGGCTATGACCGGCTCGGTCCGGACACGGTTCCGTCTTCCGACACCGCGGATCGCACGCGTTCCGGGGTGACCATCGCAGTGCTCGATTCGGCCGCGATCGACATGCGCGTATCCGTCTCGTCCACCCTCCAGCCTCCGAACTGGCCATTCACGGTCGGGATCGGCGACGCCGCGGATGCGTTTCCCTGGGGCTTCCCGGGCGAAGAGCAGATCCTCGCTCTCGACTTGGGGGGTGGTACCACCTCGATGATCCTTCCCGCCTACAACGGGCCCAGCGACTTCCTGGTCGAGCTCGTGCAGGACGGAGGACCGGTGCTCGCGTTCGCGGAGCTGGCGGACACACTGCAGCAGGGATTGGCCGGGCGCAGTGACTTCCGCGGCTATCCCGAAGGGACGGACGCGCTGGTTGCGGCGGTGGTCGGCGGGCGACTCAACATTTTCGATGCGGGTGGTAACACACGCTTGATCTGGCCGGCGATCGGAGATCCCCAGTCCGGCGAGCGGGCGGTGACCGCGACGCCAGTGGTGCTGGAAGATCGGATCCTCGTGGGGTGTGCCGATGGGCGAATCCGCTCGCTCCGGGTGGCTCCCGGCGATCCCATCGACCTCGATTTCGCGGTCGGGGACGGTGCTGTGGTCGCCCTCGCCGCGGGACGTAGCCGGGCCGGCGATCCGATCGCCGTTTTCGGCGCGACCGACCGCGGTGCTTTGGCCGCCGGCACCCTCGGGACGGACGGCGCCTACCATTCGACGTGGTCGGCACGGTCGGTCGCGAACGGAGCCGCCATCGCCTCCGGTTGCGCGGGCCTGCTCGCGGTGCCGTTCGAGGACGGTCGGCTCTCGCTGCTCGTCGGATGGCGATCGGGGACGTTGGAGTGGCACGAGCCGGACGGTGCGATTCGGGAAGGCTGGCCCGTCGATGTGGGCGGAACGATCGCCGGTAGTCCGTTGGTCGCGGATCTCGACCGGGACGGCGAGCTCGAAACACTGGCTGCGGATGTCGACGGGATGATCCGGGCCTTCACCCAGAACGGACAGGTCGACTTCGGATTCCCTCTTTCCATCTGGTCCGAGGATCAAGTCTCGCGGGCGCCCTTGCGCACGGGTCCCCGGGTGCTCGACATCGACGGCAACGGGGAGGCGGATCTGGTCATTCACCGGCCCGACGGGTTCCTCCTCGCACTCGGTCCGGATCTCGAGGCGCGTCCGGGCTGGCCCCTGGCCGTCGGGGGACTGGCGTTCCACGGCCCGGAGTTCGCACCCGCGATGGGTGACGAGCCGCCACGACTCCTCTGCGGCAACTACGACACGACGCTACGATCCGGAGTGGTTCTGGAGCTGGTTTCGGCGTGGCGAGCCCCCGGGGCTTCCGGTGAAGGACCGGGCTTCTTTCCGACGCTGGCGCTGGGACCGGATCGTGGACGAATCTACCCACAACGTTGGATGCCGCTGCCCCAGGCGGCGCCCGAGGGGCTTTCGGAGCTTCAGTTCTATCCCAACCCGATCCACGGGGATCTCGTCCACCTGCGGGTGGTCGTCGACCAATCGGCGACGGTGCTGCTGGATGCGTATGATCTCTCGGGACAGCGGGTCGCGCGCACGGAGCTCACCGCTCAACCCGGGGAGCAGGGCAACCAATTGGTATGGGACGTCTCCTCCCTCGCGTCCGGGCTCTACCACGTGCGGGCGCGGGTGGAGACGGGAAGTTGGCGGGAAGAGCGCTTCGAACGATTGGCGGTGGTTCGATGAAGACGATCTGGATCGGACTGCTCTGTGGCGCGATCGCGATCGATGCAGCCACGGCGAGTCCCTTTGACAACCCCCGGGCCGGCGGTGATCTCTCGGTCCGGATGACGACCCTCTCGGGATCGGTCAACGGAGTCTCGGCCGCTCAGGTGCACGCCCGGATCCTCGCGCAGCGGTCCGACCCCACGCCGGATCTGCTGCTCATGCGGGAAAAGACGCCGCCCGCGCGCAAGCCGGGGGTGGCCTTCCTGCTCTCGGCGCTCGTTCCGGGGGCGGGACAGCTCTACAACGGAAACCAGCGTGGCTATGCGTTCCTGGGGATCGAAGCCGCGTCGTGGTTCGCCCGCCTCTCCTACCTCGACGCCGGGAACCGCAAGCAGGACGACTACGAGGCGTTCGCTGACCGTCACTGGAGCTATCCGCGCTTCCACGACACCGCGGGTGAGGACGGCTGTCTCTGGACGGCCGAAGCGGACTCGTTGATCCAGTCGTACCGCGACGAGGATGCGAAGCAGTACTACGAAGAGATCGCCAACACCGATTCGTATCGCTGTGGCTGGGATGATTTCGCCGGAAGCTACGATCCGGCCGACCCGGACGCGTTCTCCCCGCGCCGCGCCGACTACCGGAAGCAGCGGGAAAAGGCCAATCAGTTGAAGGATCGGGCCAACCTGGCGGTGGCTGCCCTCGTTCTCAATCGGATCGTGAGTGCGGTCGATGCCTTTCGCGTCGCCCGCGCGCGCCAGGAGCAGGCGGGCTCGTACCGGCTGGAGAGCCGGCTCACGGGTTCGCCGGTCCATCCGCGCCTCGACTTGCGAGTGACGAGGGCGATCCCATGAACGGGGCGTTCCGTCGTCGGCTTCGCGCGCTTCGCTTCCCGGGCCATGTCGGTTCGATTTCGTGGGGTGCGGCGGCGCTCACCGGACTGGTCGCGTGCTCGGCCCTGGCCGCGCCCGGACCGTTCTTCGCGGAATCGGGGACGTCCGGCATCGTTTCGGCCCCGCATGATGCAGGGAGTCGCGCCTTCGCCTTCTCCGTCCAACCAGGACAGAATCCCGCGTGGGCGCAGATGGCGGGGGACGGCGCTCCGACCGGCCGATCCATCCAGTCCCGCAATCTGAAGAGCCTCGGTCTTTCCCTGTTGTTGCCGGGACTCGCCCAGCTCGAGATGGGGCACAAGCTGCGGGCCTCCGTCTTCTTTACGGCCGAGGGCGCCTTCTGGACCGCGTTCGCCGCCTACCGCATCCAGGGAGCGCAGCGCGAGGACTCCTACGTGCAGATGGCGGAGGTCTTCGCGGGCGTCGACCACGCAAACGGGCGTGACGACGACTACTACCGGAACCTCGCCGGTTGGCCCTCGAGCGAGCTGTACAACGAGTACGTGGTGCGCCGTGATGCCCGGACCCGCTACGGCGACGATCTGGAAGCGCGAGAGGCGTACTACGAGGACAACAGGATTTCCGGAGAGGATGCCTGGTCCTGGACCTCGGATTCCGCGCGGGAACGGTATGCGGACAAGCGCAGCGACGCCAAGCGATCCTACAAGCACAGCCGCAACATGATCGGCCTCGCGGTGGCCAATCGCCTGGTCTCGATGATCGATGCGGTGCTCCTGGAACGTCGCGACTCCAAGCTTCGGGTCGAGCTCGCGCCGGAGCCCGGAGCGCAGGGCGCCCGGCTCGCACTTCGACGAGAGCTCCCGTGATCCGCGCGCGCCGACCTGGCGCGCGCCGGATGGCAGTGATACTCCTGGCGTCGCTCTCCTGGTGCGGAGACGCCCGTGCCGAAACCCCTCTGCCGGCGATCGAGCTCTCGGCGGAGAGCTCCGACGCAATTCCGGTCAATCTGCGCGCGGACTCGGTGTGGACTCCGGATTCCGGGCTGGGATCGTTTCATCCGGAGGGTCTGGCTCGCGACGGTCTGGGACACCTCTTCGCGCTCGATTCGGGGCGCGGGCGGATCGCCCGGATCGATCCCGATGGCACGACCCGGGTGTTCGGAGCCGGTGATCAGGGCGGTGCTCGCTTCGCGCAGCTGATCGCGATCTTCGCGGGCAGCGGTCCGGATCTCTATGCGCTCGACGGCAGCCGCAGCGTGCTCTATCGATTCGACCTCGACGGACGGCTGCGCAACCAGATCGCCTATGGCGCGGATGTCGATCTCGGATTCATCGACGCCGTCGACTTCGCTCTCGACAAGTCCGGCGAGCTGCTCCTGCTCGATCGCGCCGGCGGCCGGTTGCTCCGCTTCGATCGCTTCGGACGCTTCGTCACGAACCTCGCGACCGGGGCCACCGGGTCGGCGCGTCTGCAGTCACCGACCCGGATCGACCTCGACGGGGACGGCGAGATCTATGTGCTGGATCCACCGGGACGGACGATTCGACGCTTCTCGCGACAAGGCGAGGTGCGGCCGGCGTGGCGGTTCGATAACGGACTGTCCGAAGGTGCAGGAGTCGGGAGTCAGCTCGCGCTCACACCCGCGAACCAGGTGATGGTGGCAGCACGGGACGCGTCCTGGATTCGGATCTTCACGCGCGACGGGGCGCTCTTGTATCACCAAGATCTGGCGCCGGAACTGTGGGGACGGCTCGGAGATCTCGCCGCCGGTGCGGACAGCCTGATTCATCTGGCGCAGCCCCAGGCGAGCCGGATCGAGCACCTGCGCGTCACCTACGGAGACCAGGCCATTCCGGGACGCTGAAGGACGGCGCGACCGATCCCGCGCCCGAGTCGATCTCGCTCCGGGAACGGGA
>JAGQHR010000343.1 GCA_020431745.1 Candidatus Eiseniibacteriota bacterium | reverse complement strand
GGGATCACCTCCCGCCGACGCACCGCCTTCGTCGCTTCCCGGGTGCGCGGCGGGAGGTGCGCCTCACCTCACGAGCGTGATCTGCGTCGTCCCCGTGCTTCCGGGAGTCCGCACCCTCGCGAAGTAGGTCCCGGTCGGGACCGTCCGGCCCCGATCATCGCGGCCGTCCCACTGCAGCTCGTTCCGGCCCGCGGGCCGATCGCCGGATTCGATCGCGCGGACCCGCCGGCCGGCGGAGTCGAAGACGTCGATCGAGACCGGGCCCCTCTCGGACAGCTGGTAGCTCAGACGGGTCGGGCCGACCGTCGGATTCGGGAACGCCGCGATGGTGAGCCCGTCGGCCGACACCGCGGAGTCGTCCTCGACCCCCGCCGGCAGCATTCCGCCGTCGCAGACGATCGACTGCGCCGTCTCGAGGTTCGCCAGCATCTCGTCCAGCGTCGCGCCGCCTACCAGCACGAACTGCACCTCACGCGAGTCGCCGGGCGCGAGATCGAAGGGTCCCACCGAAGCGACGACGCTGTAGTCACCCGGTTCCGGCGCATCGGTGATCTGGTACTCGGGGTCGGAACCGGAGAGGAACCCGTACTTGTCCGCATCCGCGATGTACTGGTTGGGCCAGACGTAGACGGGATTGGGGATCAAAGAAGCGTGCACCGGCAGCTCGTGGGAGCAATCCGCGCTCGTCCGCGCGACCGCGAGCCCGATGAACGGATCCCCCGGCTGCGCGCCGGTCAGGTAGACCAGATCGCCGGCATCGACCACCGACCCGAAGTCGTCGTCGAAGCTTCCGTTGATGTCGAGGTCGAGGAAGATCCCGCTGTAGGCTCCGGTGAGCACACGAGGTCCCACGCAGTCGTGACGGACCGTCAGCAGGACGAAGTCGTCGAGATCATCGCGGAGCGTGATGGTCGCCGCAGTGAGTCGAGTCGTGACGTCGGTGCCGTCGGGATGCTGCGCCCGGCTGATCGCGGTCAGCGCATGCGCGTAGTTGGGAAGCTGCTCGTAGCTCGGAAAGCCCAGCGGGTCCGTCGATACCTCCCAGTCCGGGGAAGGATCGTCGTCGTAGTCGCGATTGAGCACTTCCTCCGGTCCGAGTCCCAGCCAGACGCCTCCCAGATAGAGCTGATTCTGACCTTCCTCGGGATAGACGAATCCGGTGCCGTTCTCGAGCGTCCCGTCGTAGAAGCCGAGCGTGCCGTGGTCGGTGACGGTCAGGCGACAGTCTCCGCCCATGACGTCACGGGCGGGAAACTCGTTCTCCTGCTGAATCGAGATCTGAAGCCCGGGATCCGTCACTTCGTACTGGTACGACTTCGAATAAGGCAGCGCGCTGGAGTGGACGCGGGGGGGAAGCACCAGCCCCTCGCTCTGGATCGTGCCGCCGAAGACGCCCTGCCACATCGTGTAGATCTCGGGGATGGACATCCCGCCGGTCGGCACCGTCATGACCAGGTCGTCCGCTCCGACGGTGATCAACCCGCCGACCGGGACACCTTCCAGCTTGAGACGCGTCCGATAGGAAATGTCCTCCGGGGGAGCGCTCGGGTTCCCCTCGGAGCTGGATTGGGTGGTGTCGGCTTCTCCCGTCGAGTCCTTCGACTTCGTGACGTCGACGGGCCAGGCCGCGGTATTGTTGGTCACCGAGACGGTCGTACCGGTGCCGCCGACCGTGGCGCCGTTGCGCTGGACCTCGGTCTTGATCTTCTTGCGGATTTCCTTGGCCTTGCGATCGGCGTCCCAGCTCCCCTTGATCTTGATCGTCTTCGTCACGGGGATCCCGTGCGTTCCGTTCGCGTCCACGCCGATGAAGATCGTGATGGTGACCTCACCGTCCTGGGTAGGGTCACCGACGTCGATGCTCCCCACGCCGGCGACGGCCGCCACGGGGAGGAGGCTCCCCCCCATCACACCACCGACCAGGATCGTCGTGACCAACAAGGCTCGGTTCGTCATCCAACGGAAAGTGCCGCCGTAAGTCCCCACTGTTCGCCCTCCTGACTTGTGGACACGCCCCGCAGGCGTGCCCGGCCCTCGCTCCTCTCGCTGCTCGTCGGAACCGGTTCACCTATCTCGGCGACGAATCGACGGTCCGACCGACACTGTTTTTCGTTCCGCCTGCAGAACCGGCGGCAAACCCCGAACGCCACGCATGTTCCCCGGTCGGGCACCCACCTTCCCCGCTCGGCACGCGCGTTGCTGGATTCCCCCTCGGCTAGGCGGGTGACGGTTTCGACGGAAGCAGGCCCAAATCGAAGTCCACGCGACTTTTTGGAGCCTTCGAGGATCGAAGCCGAGGTCGGAAAACGCGGGGCAGGACGTTGCAAGACGCGAGAGCAGGGCAGAGCGCCCTGCAAACTGCACCGTGGAGATGTGCGACCGATGCCCGAAGCCGACATTCAGCGCCAAGGTCCGATGGGGAGCGGAGATCGCTTCCTCGCCAATCTGGCCTACCTCGTACCCGGATACCGCGGGTACAAGGAAAAGGACCTGCGCCGCCAGGAAGACGCCCGACTCCGCAGTCGGGTCATGGCGCGGCTGGGCGACATCCAGACCCTGCTCACCAAACGGCTCGACGTACTCCAGGAGGTGAACCTGGAGGCGGCGGCGATCCAGCTCGCGGCCCGCATTACGCGGCTCGAGAACCTGCTTTCGGCCGTCCGCTTCGCGCCCTACGGATTCGTCGGCTTCTTCGACGTTCCCGTGATCGGCGAGGACAAGCTGGAACAGATCCTCGAGATCGACCTCCTGCTCTTCCAGGACCTGGATGAAACCGTGGAGCTGATTCGCGGCACCCCGTTCCCCCCGGCCAACCGCACGGCGTTCGTCCGCTTCTTCGGGGACGTCGACTCCGGGATCGAGCGGATCGAGATGCGTTTGGTCTCCCGGGACAAGCTGCTCGGGACCTGTTAGCGCACGAACTCGCCGCGGCGGGCGCGGCACCGGGCCCCGAACCGAAGTCGGCGATACCCACCCTCCTCCGCTTCCCGTATCCTCGACCAGATGCCACTTCGAGACGGGGCCTCGGCCGGCCCCCCCTCTCCTCGCATCGCGATTCGCCACTTCGCCATGCCCGGATGTTTGGTTCCGTCGGTGCTCCGAACGAACGGAATCGCCTACGGGCACGAACACCAGGAGGGACGATGTTCGCAGCCACTTCCCCGTCTCCGACTTCCGGGATCGACGAGCCCGGTGAGGGCGCGGGACCGAGAATCTCCCGGCTCGGTCCCGGTTGGATCGCCTCCGGTCTGCTCGCGGCTACCGCGTGGATCTGCCCGGCCGCTCTGGCCGAGGCCGAGGAATCCGCGCCCGACAGCATCCGCTTCCGCGGACGGATTCCCGAGGTACTGATCCAGGCACCGCGCCCCGCAACGGACGTGGGTGGCTCCGCGGCCGTCGAAGCCCGAATCGACTCGTTGCCTGTTCCCGCCGCCGCGACCGTCGAGGAAGTCCTCCGGGAGATTCCGTTGCTGCACGTACGGACCAACTCCCGGGGCGAGGCCGAGATCTCGGCCCGGGGATCGGAGTCACGCCAGGTCGCGGTGCTCGTCGACGGCATCCCGATCACGCTGGCCTGGGACGCGCGGGCAGATGTCTCGGTGATCCCGGCGACCGCGCTCCAGGACGTGACGTTCGTCCGGGGTCTCTCGTCGATGCTCTACGGACCCAACGTGCTGGGCGGCATCGTCGAGACGCGCATCGCCGGGAACCCGGGCGATACGGCGACGCCCGCGGCGCAAGTCACGATGGGCACGGATGACGTGGGAACCTACGGCACCACGGTGACCGGCACGATGCCGTGGGGCATCGACGCGGGACGGCTGGTGGTGCGGGGCGGCCTCGGGTATCGCAACTCCCCCGGGGATCCGTTGGCGCGAGACGTCGACGAAGCGGTTCCTTCCGACGACGACCTTCGGCTCAATACCGACCGGGAGAACCTCAACGGGTTCCTCTCGGGACGATTCGATGCCGACGGCGGCGCTTGGGTCGCTCTCTCCGGTTCGTCTTTCAAGGAGGAGCGCGGCATCGCCGCCGAGCTCGGCGTGGCCGACGAGGACGCCCGGCTCTGGCGCTATCCCGACGTCCGCCGAACCCTCGCGGTGCTCTCCGGCGGCACCGGCTATCGAACGACGCCGTGGGGACGGGGTGATCTGGAGGCGAGCGTCGGAATCGATCGTGGCCGCACCGACATCGATGCCTACACGACTCGCGCGTACGACGAGATCGACACGTTCGAGAACGCGAAGGATCGCACGACCACGTTTCGTCTCCTGGGCGATCACACCTTGGGTACGCGCAGCGATCTACGCGCCGCCTTCACCCTCGCCGACATCCATCACGACGAGATCGTGCCCGAAGGTACGTCGGAGTATCAGCAGCGTCTCTGGAGCGTCGGAGTGGAGAACGTCTGGGACCTGCTGCGCGGCGGCCACACCGTGCACACGATCTCGCTGAGTTTGGGCGGGGCGTACGACGTCGGGGAAACGCCCAAAGCCGGCGGCCGGGAGACGCAGCGCAAGCTGGACGAGTGGGGCGGCCGGCTCGGACTTTCCGCCGTGCTCGGCAACGGGCGGACCGTGCTGCATGCCGGAGTCAGCCGGCGGGGACGCTTCCCCGCTCTCCGCGAGCTCTACTCGGGAGCGCTCAACCGCTTTGTTCCGAACCCGGACCTCGAGCCGGAGA
>JAGQHR010000342.1 GCA_020431745.1 Candidatus Eiseniibacteriota bacterium | reverse complement strand
CCTCCTGCTGCGGGATCGCGTTCATGGCGACCGCGGCCAGTCGCTTCGACGTGGACCGGATCGGTTCCATCGCGCGCGGCACCCCGCGCCAGTGCGACGTGATGGTGATCGCCGGAACCATCACCGTGAAGATGGCTCCCCGCGTGAAGCGTCTCTGGGATCAGATGCCGGAGCCCAAGTGGGCCATCGCGATGGGATCGTGCGCGATCAGCGGCGACTTCTACCGCGACATCTACAGCGTGGTCCCGGGCGTCGACACCTTCATGCCGATCGACGTCTACGTCCCGGGATGTCCGCCCAACCCGGACCATCTGCTGATGGGCATCCATCGTCTGCAGGAGAAGATCAAGGCCAAGCTGGACGGGAAGTGGGTCGAGCCGGAGCCTCGCCCCGAGGGGGCGGTCGGCCTGCGGGCCCCGTCGATTCCGCGCATCGGGGATCCCAACCGGTCGCCGGAGATCGACCGGGCGCAGCTGCAGGCTTCGATGAGTCTGGGACTGGGTGGCGAAGAACGACGGGCCGGCGCGGCTCCGCTGCCTAGACCGGCGGCGACGAATCGCGCCTCGGACAGCAAAGGTGACTCCGCGCACAGCTCCCCGGTGTCGGGCGGCAAAGGCGACTCCGCAGGCGGCGCCCCGGCATCGGATCCGTCGGCGACAAAGGGCGATTGATGGCGTTCTCCGAAGACATCGTCCGACTCTGCGAACGCTTCGGGCTGACCGAGCTGCCGGACGAGGGTCCGGTCGTCGAACGCAAGGATGTCGTGGCGTTCGCCCACGCCTTGAAGGACGAGCTCGGCTTCTTCTTTTTCGTCTACTGTGTCGCCACGCACTATCCCGCGGACGAGAAGACCGAGCAGCCCGATCGCACGCTCGTCACCTATCGCGTGCGGCGGCTGCCGATTCCGGGCGTTCGTCCCACGGAGACGTTCCCCTTCCGGCTCTGGGTTCCGACCGGAGACACCACGCCGTCGTTGACGAGCGTGTGGGCCGGCGCGGACTGGCAGGAGCGCGAGCAATTCGATCTGGTCGGCACGGTGTTCGAAGGACATCCCGACCTGCGCCGGCTGATGATGCCCGAGGATTGGCCCGGTCACCCGCTGCGACGCGAGTACGCGATCGAGACGCAGCACTTCCCGTGGAGATGACGGTGGGGACGACCTACGAAACTCCACGCGCGGGCGAACGGAAGGGCGAGGTGCGAACCGTCAATGTCGGCGGAATGCGCGTCCCCTATCACCTGACCCTGCTGGAGCGTCCGGATCCGTACCTCGACATCGATTCGTACGATCCCGAAGCGGACCTGATGGCGCTCAACATGGGACCGCAGCATCCGTCGACTCACGGAGTCCTGCGGGTCAAGCTCTACCTGGACGGCGAGACCTGCATCAAGGCGGTGCCGTATCTGGGCTACCTCCATCGCGGCGTGGAAAAGCTGTGCGAGAAGCTGACCTACGTGCAGATCACCCCCATCGTGGACAAGAACGACTACGTCTCGCCCATGATGAACGAGCTCGCGATCAACATGGCCTTCGAGGCGCTGCTCAAGGTGGAAGTGCCGCCGCGCGCCCTCTTCATCCGGACCGTGTGTGCCGAGATCCAGCGCGTGGCCTCCCACCTCCTGTGGCTGGGCACCTTCGGACTGGACGTGGGCGGCGGGATCGGCGGCGGCGCGACGCTCTTCATGCATACCTTCCGCGAGCGGGAGATGTGCCTGGACCTCTTCGAGAACCTGACCGGCTGCCGCTTCCACTACAACACGCATCAGGTGGGCGGCAACCGGCACGACATTCCCGAGGGCTGGGACCAGAAGGTCAAACGGGCGTTGGGACACATCGCGTCGCGCGTGGACGAATACGAAGCGTTCGTGGAGAACCCCATCTTCAAGGCGCGCACCATCGGAGTCGGCGTGATCGACCCGATCCTTGCGATGGAGCTGGGGGTCTGCGGACCGATCCTCCGTGCGAGCGGGATCGACTTCGATCTGCGGCGTGATGCGCCGTACGCGGCATACGACAAGGTCGAGATCAACGTTCCCGTGGAGACCGCCGGAGATGCGTATGCGCGCTACCTGGTGCGCGTGCGGGAGATGCGCGAGTCGATCCGGATCGCGTTGACCCTGTTGGACGGCGTGCCGGAAGGTCCGATCTCCGCGCTCAAGCCCGTCAAGGGACCGACCAACGTCAAGCCGAAGCCGGGCGAGGCGTACGTTTCGATCGAATCGCCGCGTGGAGAGCTCGGTACCTACGTCATCTCCGACGGGTCTCCCAATCCGTATCGATGCAAGCTACGTCCGCCATCGTTGCACGCCGCGGCTCTTCTGCCCTATCTCGCGCCGGGATCGATGGTCTCGGACATCGTGGCGACGCTCGGTTCGCTCGACTTCATCCTGGGAGAGGTGGACCGATGATGGAAGGCGGTCTGCTCTTCGGCAATCCGTGGCTCCACGGCCTGATCATGGGCGTGATCGTGCTCTCGGGCGCGATGGGCGTGGCCGCCTACGCGGTGTGGTTCGAACGGAAGTTCGCGGCGCGGATGCAGAATCGTCCCGGCCCCACGGAGGTCGGCTACGGCGGGCTCCTCCAGCCGATCGCCGATCTCTTGAAGCTCCTGCAGAAGGAGCACCTGATCCCCCGGTCCGCGGATCGCCCCCTCTTCAACCTCGCGCCGGTCCTGGTGGTGATCGCGCCGCTGGCGACGCTCGCGGTGATCCCCTTCGGTCCGGGGTTGGTGGGCACGGATCCTTCGATCGGACTGCTCTTCGCCCTCGCGATCTCCAGCCTGATGGTCATCCCCGTTTGGATGGCGGGATGGGCCAGCAACAACAAGTACGCGCTGCTCGGTGCGATGCGCGCCGCGGCGCAGGCGATCTCCTACGAGATCCCGCTTCTGCTGGCCGCGATGGTGCCGATCGTGCTCACCGGATCGTTCCGAGTCGGCGACATCGTCGCGGCTCAGGAAGGTGGCCGCTGGTTCGCGTTCTGGCCTCCCGGACCCGGGTTCTTCGCGTTCCTGCTCTTCTTCTTCGCATCCCTGGCGGAATCGAACCGGATCCCGTTCGACATCCCCGAAGCGGAGAGCGAGCTGGTGGCCGGCGTGACCACCGAATACAGCGGGATGATCTTCGGCCTCATCTACCTCGCGGAGTATCTACACACCTTCATCGCGAGCGCGCTGGCGGCGCTGCTCTTCCTGGGAGGCTGGCAGGGTCCGGGACCCGACGGCATCCATTGGATGCTGCTCAAGTCGCTCCTGGTTTTCGCGGTCATCTTTTGGATTCGTTGGTCGTGGTTGCGTTACCGCTCCGACCAACTGATGGCGATGTGTTGGAAGATCTTCCTTCCGCTCGGCCTGGTCCTGGTCATGGCGAGCGCGATCTGGGTGCAGCTCCGATGAGTCTTCTGAGCCTCGCGCAAGCTCTGCGGGTCAGCTTTCAGAACCTGACCCGCCCCAAGAACACCGAGCCCCTGCCCTGGAAGGGATCGCGGGAGCGCGCGGAACGCTATCGCGCGAGCTTCGCGCTGGTGCATGACGAGCACGGTGAAGAGGCCTGCATCGGGTGCATGCTCTGCGAGAAGATCTGCCCGTCGCAGATCATCTCGGTGACGCAGGGACCGAAGGCTCCCTCGGCGGCCACCGGCAAGCCGCGCGGGTGGTGCACCGATTTCACACTCGACCTCAATGCGTGCATCATCTGCGAGCTCTGCGTGCAGGTCTGTCCGGCGGACGCGATCATCATGATGCGGGTGCAGGAGAAGCCAGGCTTCGCGCGCGAGGACCTGCTTCTCACGATGGAAAAGCTGTACGCGAACGAGAAGCTGGCCAAGCTGACCTGGGCGACCCCGACGAAGCTGCAGGAGATGCAGGACCCGAAGCCCAAGCGCCCCGAACCGGTGGCCGCGGCACCGGCCAAGGACGCAGCGCCGATCAAAGACGCCGCGCCGGCGGCGGGGGCCTCCTCGGCCAAGGACGCAGCACCGGGAGCGGAGTCCGCGCCGGCCGCGGGAACCACACCGTCCAAGGACGCCGAGCCCGCAAAGGAAGTCCCGCCGGTGAAGGAAACCCCGCCGGCCAGTGATGCCGCGCCGGCCGCGGGGACGGAGAAACCGAGCGATGCTTGAGTGGATCGCATTCGTGATCTTGGGCCTGAGCCTGCTCCTCGCGGGACGCATGGTCGTGGTCAGCCGCGATCTCGTCCATTCCGTGCTCTGGCTGGCGGTCGCGCTCGTTTCGACGGCCGGTCTCTTCATCACGTTGAACGCGGAGTTCCTGGCCGCGGTGCAGATCCTTCTGTACACCGGCGGCGTCATCACTCTGATGCTGTTCGGGATCATGCTGACACGCCGGCTGGCCACGGCCCGGGTCGAGCACGGTTCCTCCGGACGGGTACGCGGCGGTGTGCTCGCGCTCGCGACGTTCGCACTGGTCACCGTCGCCGTTCGTCAGGCATCCCGATCCGGCCATCTGATTCAGACCGGCACCCTGGGCGATACCAAGGCGCTCGGTAGCCTGGTGCTGCGGGACCTCATGCTCCCGTTCGAGGCCCTGTCGGTGTTGTTGTTGGCCGCCATGATCGGCGCGATCGTGCTGGCACGGAAGGTGGACCCATGAACCTGGCCGACGGACCCGGGCTCTACGCCTACGTCCTGCTCGCGGCGGCGCTCTTTTCGATGGGCATCTACGGGGTCCTG
>JAGQHR010000341.1 GCA_020431745.1 Candidatus Eiseniibacteriota bacterium | reverse complement strand
GCGGAATAGGCCTCGGCCATCCGCGCGGTGAGACGGTGTCGGGCCGCCAGCTCGTATCCCAGGTCGTGCAGCATGCGGTCCATCGCCACGAGAGCGAAGCGCCACCGCAGGTCGAGTCCGTCGTCTCCCGGCGCGCACGCGATGAATGAGGCGCAGGTCTCGCTGTCATGGAAGAACACGCTCTCGGCGGCTTCGATGGCCTCCGGGCCACCGTAGCGCCTGGTTTCCCGTACGTAGGTGTCGACCGTGACCCGATGGACTCTACGATCCGCCAACCACGGATCGACCCCGGCGTGGAGCGCGGGCAGCACCTCGGTGAGGAGTCGCACGGGGTCCCCGTCGAGACGCACCCGCAGGTGCCAGTCCGGGTCGGCGTAGCGGAGGTAGAACCAACGATGCACGGCGCCGGACCGGCGACCGTCGTCGACCCAGGGAAGGATCAGCTCCTGGAGGAGGCGATCGCTCGTCGCGATCCCGGTGTACAGCTTGAGCGTGAGCCACTCGGATCCGGGCGGAAACGTCTCGGGGACTTCCCGCGAATGGGAACCGCGCTGCCGGAGTCCGGAGGCGTGTGCGGGATCCGGGGCCGGCGCCGGCGCCGGATGCGTCGCCCTCGGCTCGGATGGATGGCGAACGACCGGCACGACGATCTCGTTGACGTAGCGTCCGC
Source organism: Candidatus Eiseniibacteriota bacterium (assembly GCA_020431745.1). GTDB lineage: Bacteria > Eisenbacteria > RBG-16-71-46 > CAIMUX01 > CAIMUX01 > JAGQHR01. Next base: position 4,028 of record JAGQHR010000341.1, on the reverse strand, counting down.
CCGGTCCTTCGACGACATCGGGACGTGCCCCCGGAAAAACCTCCTGAACCGTCGCGCCGTCCCGCTGCGAGAGGGCGTGCACGAAGGCGGCGATCGACAGTGGGTGGTCGAGGTCCACGGTCAGCACGTTGTCCTGATCGGCGAGCCCGATCCAACGGGGGAGTTTGCGCTGGGTGCGCCAGGCCTGGACCGCACGGAATCCGTCGTGTCCCCGGCTCGCAGACAGAGACCGGATCTCCGAGCGGGGGACGTTCCACTGCTGTCGCGCGAGCACGATCCGACCCAGACGCACCCGCGGCAGGCGCGGCTGACTCTCCAGTGGACCCCAGCTCCAGAGTACGCCTTCCACGAATCCGTCGGCTTGGAGCGCGCAAAGGAAGCGATAGAGACCGAGACTGCGCCAGCGTGGATTGTGTGCGGAGGTGAGGCGCGGGCGTACCTCGCATCCCAGTTTCCGGGAACGGATAACGATCCGCGTCCCTTCGAGGCTCACCGTCAGGTCGTCGATCCGCAGCCGGCTCTCCGGCGGAGCGCCCGACCGGCCGAGAAACTCGAGCTCCAGGCTTCGGAGCAGGGGGCGCGCGAGAATGTTCCCCGTCCGCCCCTCCGGAAGGTGCACGACCTCGAAGTAGCGGACCTCCGGATGGAGCGCTTCCTCTTCCTGCACATGGGATCGCACGGCAGCGAGCAGATCCGCGTCGCCATGACAGAAGCGGCCCAACAGGCGCGCGCCCGACGGTCCTCCGGCGGACTCCAGCACCGCGACGGGAGTCGCCGATGCCTGCTCATCGTTTTCGCCGTGCAGCAGAGTCGCGTGGATGTGGAAGGATTCCGCCAACGCCGGTCCGGTGGGATCGTGGAACGGCGCGAGCTCCGCGGGATCGAGCACCAGCTCCTCGGATCCCGTCGCGATCGCCTCCGAGACGCGATAGGAGAGGAACCGGGCGCGTGATCCCCAGGACAATCGCTCCTCCTCTTCGGGCGGAGGAAAGGGCAGTCCCGCGATCAGCGGCGAGGCGTCCGCACCCGGCGCCGAGCTCGCCTGGAAACCGATGCCGAGCTCCTCGTCGAGCGCCTCGGGCAGCGCGACGGCGCGTTCCCCGTACCGTTCTTCGAACGCGCGGCGGAACTCCGACAGCGGATCCGTATGGCCGTGTGCGAACAGATCGATCAGCACCTGGGTCGCGGACAAAAGCTCTTCGACGGTCGAGCGACCAACCGAGCAGGAAGACGCGGACCGGACCAGGTCGAGCTGCACGAAATGCGCGGGATCGACCGGGGTCAGCGTTCGCACGGACTCGAGCAACGCGCGGTAGTCACCGGGGGGAACACCGGGACCGCGGCGGTCCATGTCGCGCAGCGCATCACGGACCGTGGTCAGCCGCTCCTCGGTCGCCCGTGCGGATGGAATCGAGGCGAGCCCCGAGACGAGCGCATCCGTGGACTCCGTACCGGTGATAACCGGGCCCAGGTCGGGCACCAGCATCTTGGCGTCGACGAGCTGATCCACGAACTCCCGGGCGGCCTCGAAGGAAACCTCGTCGTCGGCGATCGCATCCGCGATTTGGTCCAGGTGCGCGCCGGGACGGGCTCGCTCCAGGGCGCGGAGGAGATGCTCGTGCGGCTCGACGTCGACGAGGAAGTAGGCCCGGCGTCCGGATACGGTCCGCGGCTCCGCATAGCGCAGCATGTCACCCACGGCACAGATGCTGGAGTTGTCCGTGAACGCGAGGTGCCGGCGTGTCTCCGGGGCGTCCGCCAGCTGCGCGACGATCTGGTCGAGAATCTCGGTATCGAGACGCGTGTGCCGGTGTGCACACGGCGGGTCGGACAGCGTCAGCTGCGTTGCCGCCGATCCCACCTGTCCGGCGCTGTTTCCCGCGAAGAGTCCGAACGGGGTGCAACGGGAGCCCATCCGGTACAAGTACTTCACCAGCGCGCGGACGACCCGCGCGTCCGTTTCCGATTCGCGGGGAGAGTGCGCCACCCGTTCCCGCCACCCATCGATGACCTCGTCCAGATCGGGAGAAGCCAGAAAGATCGCCTCCCGGACCACCGGGGAATCCAGAAGTCGACGCAACCGTTCCAGTGCGGTCTCCCGGTCCCGCGCCCAGCGATCGGCATCGTCCGGATGGGAGGCGCACGTGAGGTCGTCAGCCCACTGGCGCAGAGAGTCCAGCGGGAGAAACGGCGTGCGCAGAGCCAGGAATCCATAGGAGTGGGTCTGCCGCATGATGATCGTGGGGCTCCGGGCGATGTGGTTCGCGTGCTCGGATCCGGGCCGGCGGACGACCGGTTCCGAAGCACCGGAACAGAGGATCGCGACGTTGCGGTCCGAGGTCAAGCCGGGTGACCGTGGTGGGAAGACCCGTTGCGCCGGGGGGAGTGGACGCGGGATGAGCGTCTCCCTATACTGCCTGCCAGTCGAGATCCACACGGGCACCGTCGTTCTGCGCTGGAAGCGGGGTCGGCGAGACGCGCCCCCCGAGCGCAGGTTCGGCCGGAGCGCGCCATGCATCAGCGGCCAGGGAAGGCCCGCATCATTCGATGAACTACCGCGTCATCCTCAGAGTCCTGGGATTCATCGTGCTGGCGGTGGGGGTCGCGATCGTCCCCGCGGCCCTGCTTTCGCTGATCGACCACACCTTCGATCGCCTCGCTCTGGGGCTCTCGTCGGTGATCTGCATCGGGACCGGTCTCGGGGTTCTGATCTCCACGCGGGGCGAGCTCGACCTGCGGATCCGGGAGGGGTTCGCGATCGTCAGCTTCGGATGGTTGGTCGCGGGGGCGGCCGGTGGGTTGCCGTACTGGATCGCCGGGCTCTGCACCAATCCGGTCGATTCGTTCTTCGAATCCGTGAGCGGATTCACGACCACGGGAGCGACCGTGCTGGTCGACCTGGATTCCCTGCCCCGTGGAATCCTGCTGTGGAGGAGCCTGACCCAGTGGGTGGGCGGCATGGGGATCGTGCTCCTCTCCGTGGCGGTGCTGCCCATGCTCGGCGTGGGCGGGATGCAGCTCTTCAAGGCCGAGGTGCCGGGCCCGACCGCGGATCGCCTGTCCCCGAGAATCCAGTCGACTGCCAAGATCCTCTGGGGCGTCTACGTCGGCATCACCGCGGCCGAGGCCGTCCTCCTGATGTTCGGCGGCATGGGTCCGTTCGAAGCCTTCTGTCACTCATTCACCACGGTGTCGACCGGCGGCTTCTCGACACGGGATGCCAGCGTCGGCGGGTTCGACAGCATCTACGTCGAACTCGTCATCATCTTCTTCATGTTCATCTCGGGCGCCAACTTCTCGCTGCACTACTGGCTCCTGCGAGGACACTGGCGGCGCTATTGGGGCAATGAGGAGTTCCGGCTCTACAGCATCATCACCGGGATCTCGATCATCGGTTTGTGGATCGCCGTGCAGGTCCACATCTCGGGGTCGATCTTCCACCCGCCACGCGTCGCCGCGTTCACGACGGTTTCGATCATGACCACGACCGGTTTCGGGTCGGCGGACTATCTCCTTTGGGGATTCGGCGCCCAGATGGCGATCTTCGTCCTCATGTTCCTGGGCGGATGTGCCGGTTCGACCGCCGGTGGCATCAAGGCGATGCGCCTCGAGCTGCTGGCCAAGCACCTCTGGCGGGTGATGAAGCGGGTGCTGCATCCGCGGGCCGTGTACACGATCCGGCACTCGCGCACGATCGTGGCGGACGAAGTGTTGATGAACGTGCTCGGTTTCTTCCTGGCCTATATCGTGATCTACGTCGGCGCGACGGTGATCGTCACCGGGATGGGCGTCGATCTGGTCACGGCGATGGGGGCCACGGCCTCGACCCTCGGGAACGTCGGGCCGGGACTGGGCGAGGTCGGTCCCACCACGACCTATGCCGGGCTGCCCCTGGCGGCGAAGTTCCTCCTGGCGCTCTGCATGGTCCTGGGGCGTTTGGAAATCTTCACCATGCTGGTCGTGATGACCCCGATGTTCTGGCGAAAGGTCTGACGTGGCAGGAACGCGTTCGAAGCTGGAACCTCTGC
>JAGQHR010000340.1 GCA_020431745.1 Candidatus Eiseniibacteriota bacterium | reverse complement strand
CCGAGATACACCACCACGCGTCCATCGGGGGCCACGCAGCACTTGGCGCCTTCGTGTCGGAAGCGACCGAGAGCGGTTCGCTTGCGCGCGGCGCGATCAGGGCGGTAGGGATCGACTTCGACGACCCATCCGAAGCGAAACGGCTCGTTCGGTTCTCGAGAAGCGTCGAACCGATCTTCGAAACGCTCCCATCGGAGGTCGGTCTCCTTTTTCGGCACCCCGTACCGACGATGCGCGGCGGCCCGAGGATCGTGCTCGTCGAGTTTCGCGGAGTGTGCGAAGAACTCGTGGAAGTTCTCTTCGCAGCTGAGGAGGGTGCCCCAGGGAGTCATCCCCCCGGCGCAGTTGTAGAGCGTGCCGCGGACCCGGATGCCCTGTGGATCCTCGCCGGTCTTCATCCAAGGATGCCCCGCCGCCGGACCTCGGATCTCGATCGGGGTGTCGACGGTGATCCGGCGGTTGAGCGGGGACCTCGGATCGATCCGCCAGGTTCCGCCGAGATCCCTGGTGATCTCCACCACCGAGATTCCGTGCGCGGCTCTGAGCACGGCCGCCTGTTCTCGTGTCGGTTCGTCGGGGTCGTAGTGCGGAAACATGCGTTCGGGATCGACGAACTCGTGGTTGATGGTGAGCACCGCCCGCTCGCGCCCGCCTTCCGAGGGGAGCTCGAAGAATCCGACGTAGTCGCAGTTGTAGCCGATCTGCTCCGACTGTTTCTCCGCGGTCTGCCCCAGGAAGTCGAACTCCGGGGTGGACGGATGGATCGGATCTCCCCAGCGTGCGAGAGGAGTCCAGCGATATCCCGGAGGCACCACCACCGTGTCGCGCTTCGACGGCGGGGTTTCCTCGAAAGTGGGAGCAGCGGATTCGGTGTCTCCGGCGGATGGCTCCCAGGCTGGCGATCCGACGGCCCGCGCATTCCTGAAGACAGGGAGCGTGAGCCCGCTGCCGACAGCGAGTCCATAGAGGAACCCGCGGCGGTCGAGCCTCCGCTCGAGGATGTCGGAAAAAGTCGGGCCGATGCGCCGCGCGCCGTCGGCATCCCGGTCTCGAGACATGGCCATGCTCCTTCCCGCATCACCGACCCGCGCCCGCACGCGGCACGACCGTCGGTCCGCGACACGATAACCCCCCGAGGCCCGGGGATGGTCCTTTCCGCATCGGCGAAGCGCTTTCCTAACCGAGAATCGCGATCCGACCCGCGGGCGCGGACCTTGCTCGGGTCGAACGATCGTCCGGGATTCGACACCGGGGGACGAAGCCGGGGCGGGTTTCTGAGGCGGCCTTGGTGATACGATGTTCGTCGGTCCACATCTCGAGGGAGGTTGCAGCATGCTTCGGTTTCGGTGGGTTGTCGCGTTCGTGCTGATTTCCACGTTGTCGAGTGGAGCGCGCGCAGGGGTCTCGGATCGACTGCGCGAGACCCTCTCGGCCATCCCCGCCGAGGCCGTGTCGTCCGGGATCCTCTTCGATCGAGTCCTTCCGTTGGTGGACGTGGCGCCGTACGACGGCTCCGCGAACGCACCCGCGATCGACCTGACGAGCTGGCGGCAGATCTACTTCGAGATGGGCCGCGCCGCGTACGACGCGTCGGCCTGGCCCGATCTGCAGGAGATGCGGACCGCAGCGAGATCTCGCTCCGGGGTGGTCCCGATCGCGCTGCTCGATCTCGCCTACCAGAGGCTGCGGGAGGACGCGCTCGAGACCGGTGCTCTGGTCGCCGCGGACGGGCGCGTCGGTCTCGGCGTCGGCGATCCCTTTCGCTCCGGTTCGCTCGTCGCGGCGACCGGGTTGCGCGGCAGCACCAGCGGTGGTGCGTCGGTCGTGTTCCGGCTGGAGTCCCGTTGGTACGTCACCAATCGCGGCTCCCTCAGTCGCGTCGAAGCGGACTTCAACGATGGTCTGGGTTTCCGAGCCCTGGCGTTCGATCGGGACGTGCCTGTTTCGTACGCCTACCCGGGTGAGCGAATCGTCCATCTCCGGCTGACCGATGCATCCGGCGCGATCCGGACTACGTCGTTCCGGTTCGAGGTTCAGAGCCTGGGCGTGCCGTCACCGGACGATACACTGCACGTCACGGCGAGCATTCCGTATGGGGGGCAACTCGGAACGGCGAACGCCTACGTCTACCTCGCCGACGGACATGCGGCTCTCACCAATCCGGTGATCGTGGTCGAAGGATTCGATCTCGACAACAGCCTGGACTGGGACGATCTCTACCTGCTGCTCAACCAGGAGAACCTGCTCGAGGACCTGCGGGCGGACGGCTACGACGCCGTGGTCCTCGACTTCACCGATGCGGTCACCTTCATCCAGCGCAATGCATTCACGATCGTCGAGCTTCTTCAGGAGATCGATGCCCTCGTGGAACCGGGAACGACTGTGGCTCTGGCCGGGGCGAGCATGGGTGGCCTGTGCAGCCGCTATGCGCTCGCCTACATGGAGAACCAGGGCATTCCTCACCACGTGCGGACTTTCGTCTCGTTCGACTCGCCTCAAAACGGAGCCAACATCCCGTTGGGCGTCCAGTACTGGCTCTACTTCTTCCAGAATGACTCCGCAGATGCCGCGGCGCTCTTGGCGATCCTCAATCAGCCGGCGGCGCGCCAGATGCTGGCCTATCACTACACCGATCCGCCGACAGCCACGGGCACGTCGGACGTACTCCGCGGGCAGCTCGACGGCGATCTGCTCTCGCTCGGCGACTATCCCTCGCAACCCCGTCTGGTCGCCGTCGCGAATGGCAGCGGCAGTCGGATGAACCAGGGATACAATCCGGGCGACCAGATCATCCAGTGGACCTACCGCAGCCTCCTAATCGACATCGACGGGAACGTCTGGGCGGTGCCGGACGGAAACAACCACATCATCTTCCAGGGGATGATCGATATCATCCTGCTGCCCGAAGAATCGCTCGATGTCACGGTGATCGGCACCTCTCCCTACGACAACGCACCCGGCGGGTCGCGCAATAGCATGCAGCAGATGGCGGATGTGCCGGCCCCCTATGGCGACATCATCGCTTTGCACAACGACCACTGCTTCATTCCGACGATCAGCGCGCTCGATCTGGACACGGACGATCTCTTCTACGACATCGCCGGCGATCCGGACCCTGCCGCGCATTCGCCGTTCGATGCCGTCTACTTCCCGACGGAGAATCAGGAGCACGTTTTCGTGACTCCGGAAAACAAGGTTTGGTTGATGACGGAGATCGAGAACCCGAGCACGGACGTCGCCGCCGAAGAGTCCGGTGTTGCCGGGTTGCAGCTCGTCACCTATCCGAATCCGACTCCGGGAGCGAGCCACGTCCGGTTCTCGCTGCCGGAAGCAGGAGAGGCGGAGGTGTCGGTCTTCGATCCCGCCGGACGTCAGCTGACCGTCCTGGCGAACCGGAGCTTCGCTGCGGGAACGCACGAGCTGGCGTGGGAGGGCCGAGGGGTCGCCGCGGGCGTCTACTTCGTTCGACTCCGGACTCCGGGAGCGGTCACGAGCCGGCCGCTCATCGTTCGGTAGGGCGGCGGGAGCCAGCCGAAACGGCGCTTCGCCGTGGTGGTGCGGTCAGCGAGGGATGTTGGGATCCCACCGTGCGATGTTCGACGCCGCGACTCCACCGGCGGAGCTGAAGGTTCCGCCGACGAAAAGCGATCCGTCGAGTGCGCCGATGGACAAGACCTCGCCGTCGCCGATGCCCAATCCCAGCGGCTGCCAGCGCTGCCCGTTCCAGGCTGCGATCCGGTTGAGGGGAAGGTCGTCGACGGTGAGCTCCCACGGACCGCCCGCGATGATGTCTCCGTCGAACTGGAAGAGCGCCCGCACGGGACGGAAGTCGATGCCGGGGGCGACGGCGGACCAAGTGCTTCCGTTCCAGACGGCGATTCCCGGTGCGCTCACGCCGCCCGCGGTGGTGAAGTCCCCCCCGACGTACAGGAGCGATCCGTTGCGCGCCATCGCATAGACCGGGCCGTTCGTGCCCGCGCCCAGTGGCGACCACCCGGTACCCGACCAGGCGACGACATGATTGGCCGTCAGGAAGTCCGCCTGGGTGAAGTCGCCTCCCAGGATCGTCATTCCATTGAAGACGGTGGTCGCCCGGACGGTGCCGTTGACTCCCGGATTGTCCAGGCTTCCGATCGCGCCCAACACTCCGTCTTCGAACTCCGCGGTGTGGTTGAGCGTGCGCGCGTCTCCCGTGACGAACGGCCCCCCGAGGATGATCGGGGGAAAGCTCGTGGGCTGCGCGGCCTGGACCATGGTGAGAATGGTGTCGTCCGGGAACTCGCTGTAGCCACCCCATCCGAATCCGGCGTTGTAGTAGGCGATCCGGTTGCGGGGACCGCCTCTGCGGGGTGACGCGGCCTCGGTGAACGATCCACCGGCGTGCAGCTGGCTGAAGTACTCGGAGAGCGCGTAGACGGGGCCCGGAACACCGCCGTCGAGATCGAGCCACGAGGTTCCCGTCCAACGGGCCACATAGGACGGCAGCACCGCACCCGCACGCGTGAAGTCCCCCCCCACGATCAGCTGTCCGCCGAAGAGATAGAACGTGCGGACCGTCGCGTTGACTCCGTTCTGTGCGGGCGGGGAGCCGAATCCACTGGCCCAGAACCCGCGGGGATCGAGCCCTTCGCCGAGGCAGTCGAGGAATCCGCAGCTCCCGCCCACGTCGACCACACAGAGGTAGCTTCCGACCGCCGCC
>JAGQHR010000339.1 GCA_020431745.1 Candidatus Eiseniibacteriota bacterium | reverse complement strand
GAGCGCCTCCTCCGCGAACGGCGCAGGAGCACGCCGGAACCGGGCGAGGTCCGCATCCTGCGAGCTGGCGCCGATCGCACTCACGATCCCGCCGGGCTGGACGATGCTCACTTCGATTCCGTGCGGACCCAGCTCGTCCCGGAGCGACACCGTGAGCGCCTCCAGGGCATGTTTGGTCATCGTGTAGGGACCGAAGTAGGACGACGTGGTCGATCCGCCCTGCGACCCGATGTTGACGATGCGACCCCGGCGCGCGAGGAGCATCGGCAGGAACGCCTGGATCACCCGGACCGGACCGAACACGTTAACCTCGAAGAGATCGTGCAGCTCCCGCTCCGTCCACGAAGCGAACGGGCCGATCCCCCCGACGCCGGCGTTGTTGTCCCCCGCGTCCAGCCCGAGTCCGGCCTCCGCGACTTGCCGGCGCGCGGCCGTCACCGACGCAGGATCGCGCACGTCGAGAGGCAGGGCCGTCACCCCCGGAAGCCGTGCGAGATCGTCGAGATCGCCCGGCTTGCGCGCAGACGCGAAGACCCTCTCGCCGCGCTGCGAGAGGGTCTCGGCCAAATGGCGCCCGATGCCGGTGCTGGCGCCCGTGATCAGGATCGTGCTCGGTTCAGACATCGAGGCGACTCCTTTCCGGACTCTCCTCCGAGTCCGGAAGGGTGAGTCGCCTTCACCCTACCACTCCCCGGTCTAGGCAGACTCTGCCGTTCGCTCCAATCCGAGCTGACGCAACATCACGTCGAGATCGCTCCCCGACCCGGGCAGGCACGGAAGGATCCGGTATCGGTGCTGCTCGATCCACGGATCGACACCGTTGCGCCCCTGGATGTCTCCCGTGATCCCCAGCAGGCTCTGCCACTCGAGCCGCCGCTCCTCGTCATACGCGTTCAGGCTCTCTTCGTCTCCGTTGTGCAGCGCATTGGCGATGCGGGACGCCAGGTCGTGCCCTTCGCGCAACCCGATGTTCACGCTCTGCACACCGACCGGCCCCGTCAGATGGGCGGCATCGCCCGCCAGCCAGATCCGCCCCTTCCCGAAGGTGGACGCGAGACGCCGTTCGAAGCGCACCAGCGTGGTCCAGTGGATCTCACGCGGTCTCGGGTGGAACCAGGGCGCGCGGTCCTCGATGTACCGCACGAGCTGCCCGGCATCCGCCTTGTCCATCTCCCGGGGATCGATCTGGAAACTCCAGCGGACGCGATGCTCACTGATGGGCCAGCACACGTTGGCCCAGGGGCCCTCCAGGACGATCCGCAGCTCGGGCTCGATCACGCGGTCGCTCTCGAACTCGGTAACGAAGAACGTGCCGGCGTCCCCGTGATTCTGGTAGTCGATATCGAGGATGTTCCGCACGCGGGACTCATAGCCGTCGGCGCCGATGACGTACTGCGTGTCGACCAGCGACGATTTGGTGATCGTCGATTCTGCGATCGACACCGGATAGCCCAGGCTCACGTGGTCCAGCTTGTGAACCATGACGCCGATGCGCTGCTCGTCGGTCTCGAGCTGCTGCACTCGATGACTCCAGTGCACGCGCTGGCGGGACCGTTCCAAACGCTCCTGAAGCAGGGTTTCGAACGTGCTCTGGGGAAGCACCAGAAGATAGGAGAACGGACCGCCGATCTCCCCGAAGGAGATCTCCGCACGCTTGCGCAGTCCGTCGTAGAAGGCGATCCGATCGACGCGCCGCCCGAGCGCCGTGAGGCGTTGAGCCAACCCGACCTCATCGAGCAGGCGCAACGACTGCGGATGCAGGGCCAACGCATAGCTCCGGGCGGCGAGTCGCGGATCCTGATCGTAAACATCGACGTCGACGTTCCGTTCACGGAGCGCGATCGCCGTGTACAAACCGACGGGCCCCCCACCGGCCACGAGCACCTCGGTCTTGTGTTTGCCGAACATTGGCTTCGCCTCCCTCCTGGTTGGAGTGCACGAAACGATCGTGACAAACGAAGAGGGCGTGGTCGGCTCAGGGAAACCCCCGCACCGAGTACGTGAATCAGGCAGGCGCGGTGCTTTGGGGAGAAGCCTCGATCGTCGGAGCGGGCGCGTGGCGCTGCCACCAGGCATGCGCGCGCGCTTCGCTCCAGGGCGTCTCGCAGGGGCACGCCTCCAGCGCTTCCCGCAGCTCGACCGCGGTCTGCGGCCGCTGCTCGGGATTCTTCGCGAGACATCGCCTCACCAAGGCGTCGAGCGCGGACGGAATCGGCGTCTCGCACCGCGCCGAAGGCGGGACCGGCTCTTCCTGGATGTGCCGGGCCAGCAACTGCAGAGGGTGGGCGCTCTCGAAGACGAGCTTACCGGTCAGCATCCAGTACGCGACGCATCCCAAGGCGTAGAGGTCGGAGCGTGCATCGCCCGGACTCAGCCCCGAGGCCTGCTCTGGAGAGAGATAGGCGGGTGTCCCCGGCACCATCTGCTCGCTCGTGAGCTGGAGCTGGGACTCGCCGGCCACCGCCGGCATCCGAACGAGGCCGAAATCGAGAACTTTTACGAAATCGACATCACGGCCGTAGCGGCAGACATAAAGATTGGCCGGCTTGATATCCCGGTGGATCAAGCCCGCCTCGTGCGCTTCCGCGAGCGAGTGGCATACCTGGATCAGGAGATGGACGGCCCGCTCGGCGGGCAGCGGGCCGAATCGCTCGACGAGCGTCTCCACGTCGTAGCCGTCCAGAAGCTCCATCACGTAGTAGAGGACGTTGGAGTCGGTGATCCCGTAGTCGTAGAGACCGATCGTGTGCGGTGACCGCATCGAGGCCGTCGCCTGCGCTTCCCGTTCGAAACGGTCTACCAGAGAGGACGCCGGCACTCCGCCACGTCCCAGGATTTCCGGTCGGATCAGCTTCACGGCCGCCGGGCGAACGAGGAACCGGTGGCGCGCCAACCACACCTCCCCCATCCCTCCGCTTCCCAGGAGCCGCTCCAGGTGGTAGCTCCCCATCCGGCGCGCCTCCGCGACCTGCAGTCCGAGTCCGTGCACGACCCGCGATCCGAAAAACGCCATGACGATGCCCAAGGTCGGCCCGAAGGAGGACGTGAAGTACGCCTCCCCGCTCACGTCCACGCGTCCCAACCAGTCCAAGAGCAGCAGTCCCAACGGCCGCGTCGCCGCGGCCAGAATCGCAGTCAGGAGCGTGATCCGAGGCGGGAACGGTACGATCAACGCGAACAGGATGAGCAGCGGAGTGACCCACGTAAGGATCGGCAACGCTCCGGTGTCATCGTAGAAGGCGATCGGGTTGGTGATCGAAAGCGTGGCGCAGAGCAGGATCTCGAAGACGAGCGCCGCCCGCAGGATCTGCACGCTCCGGATGCGGCCCACCCGCGAGAGAAGCACCATGGCCACGCTGAGGGTGAAGGTCGCGCACGTTCCGAGGAACGGGATCGGACTCGGGGTCTCGGCGGTCACGATCCCGCTGTGGGTCGCGATCGCGCGGCCGACGGAGATCACGACATCGAATCCGGATCCGAAGAGCGTGAAGAAGGCGACGATCCGGACGCGGCTGCGCGCGCGGTCGAGGAGGTCGGCGGGTAGCCCGAAGCTCGAGCTGCGGCCGCCGCGCTCCGCGGGCGACTCGTAGAAGAGCGTCGGAAGGGATTTCATGACGCGAACACTCCCGCACGACCCGGCATTCGCGCGTGCTCGCGCGTCGGAGTCTCCCACGAAGGCCGGACGGCGGCGCGGGGACAACGCTCGCTCGATCAGGTCGAGGCTGCGGGCACAGTACCGGTGACGTCTCTGGGCCGTCCACGGCCGATCTCCCAGCGTTGCATCCGGCCCGAACAGGCGCGGACCAGCCAACGTAGCAACTTGCCACTTGACAGTACCTTACAGGCATGGCCGCGCGATCTCCGACGGATCACCCGGGGCAGGTTCCCCATGGCCCCGGAAGGCAGGGAACGTAAGTGCTTGGGAATACGCAGTGGCATACGTGTTGCCACGTATCCCTTGCAAGCGCACCCGGAACAAGTTCGGGAGCCAGGCAGACATCCAGGGAGGACGACCGTGCTCTTCAAATTCCAACGATTCCGTATCTTCGCCGGTGCGTCGGTGGCGGCCCTGCTCCTGGTCCTGTCCGGGTGCGCGTCGGATCACTCGGCCCCCACGACCCCCAGCGCGGGTCGGGACCAGCCGGCCTGGGCCTACCCGATGGGGACGCCCGACGCCGGCTCTGACGGGACCGAGCTGGGTGCGCTCGACCTCCTGAGCCGGGTCATCCAATCGGTCGTCGAGGTGGTGCTGCCGACCGAGTCCGCCGTCATCGAGTCCGGCATCTACCGACTGGAGATTCCCGCGGGTGCGCTGCCGGACCCGACGACGTACTCGATGCAGTACCGGGATCGGGGCCCCGTGGAAGTCGAGCTCGGCCCCCACGGCTCGGTCTTCGACGTCCCGGTTCAGCTCTCGATCGATCTCAGCGGTTCCACGCTCGCCTCGGGATCGGACGTCTCGCTGTACTGGTGGGACGAGGATCACGGTCAGTGGGTCGATGTCGGTGGAACCTGGGACCCCGCCACGAGCACGCTGACCGCGTCGCTCGCGCACTTCTCCCGCTACCGCCCGGGGCGCGCCGGCTGGTAACGGAGCTCTGAGATCCGGGCCGCCAGACTCCTGAGGTCGGGATCGTTCGGATCGGACTCGAGGAACCGTCGGAGGATCGCCTCCGCTTCATCCAGGCGCGGCCCGCGTTCGCCATCGGCGGCACGGGCC
>JAGQHR010000033.1 GCA_020431745.1 Candidatus Eiseniibacteriota bacterium | reverse complement strand
AAGTTCCGGATCGCGATCGGATCCTTGCGGCCGAAGGAGAACTCGTCGAAGACGTCCTGGACGTCGACGACCGCCACCTGCGCCTGCGCGCGGTCGGGGAAATGGGTCCGGCGATAGGTGGCGAGGCGCTCGGACGCGGTCCGGAAGCGCTCGTGCGTCACGATGATCATCTGCACCGGATCGGTCCGCTCCCGCAGATACCCACCGGCCGGCGCGGCATCGCGCTCCAGGCGCGGCTTGGGAAGACCGCTCGCCCGACGCAGCAGGTAGCGCGCGGGCAGTCCCTCGACGGGATCGGTGCCCCCGACGAAGCGTACCGTCGTCCCCCCGCCTTCCGGGACCGTCTCCGCCGTCACGACCGAAGGACGAAGCGCGGTCGTGGCGTCGATGACCAGGACGTCGTTGCCCCCGAATCCACTGACCGCGAACGACTGGACCCCGCTGAAGCCACCGGCGAAGAACGCGAGCCGATCCTCCCGCGCCCGCAGGGTGTGCGTGTACTCGACATCGATGTAGGCGAGATCGACCTGATCCTGCCGCACGATCGAGGGATCGGGGTGACTGTGCAGGATCATCTTGAAGACCTGGGTATCGCCGGGGACGAGCCAGACTCCTTCGCCCGTGAAATCGTTCCGGATGTGCCCGTTCCAGGTCCGCCGATCGAGGAAGTGCTCGTTGAGCTGGAACTCCAGGTCGTGATCGGGGAGCTCCGGATTCCCGCGAGGATCGTTGGCTCCCCAGAATCGGGCGAGGAAGGAAACGGGCTCCGTGGCGACCGGGTCGGGCATCGTGACGGTGACGTTGCTGATGTCGTCACGCTCCTCCGTCGCCGTCCGCTCGCGCCACCAGTAGATCTCCCAGTCCGCCGTTCCGACACCGAGCTCGCGCATCCGCGGGTTGTAGAAGTTGTCCTCCTCCAGATGCAGGCGATCGCGCACGCGCGTCACGAACGGAGCCGCGGGCTCCGCGCCCTCGCTCCCCATCCGAAGCGGATCCGTCGAAAACGATCCTCCCCAGGTCAACCAGTACACGTTCTCGTTGGCGTAGGGATCGCGGGCGTACGCCTCCAGCCCCGGCGGGGTGAGCCCCTTGCTCGTGTACCAGGCATCCGGCCCGTCGCCGAGGAACACGACCCGGTCGGTCGGGTCGAAGACCCCGTCTTCCATCCCTTCCAGCCGGATCGCCATCGGATCCATCCATTGGGCGGCATCATCCACCGACACCGTTTCATCCACCGGGAGCTGGCGCGGCGAGAACATGCGAATCGTCAGCGGATCGATGGAGCCCAGGTCGATGCTCAACCCCTCCAGATCGGTTCCCGAGATCGCGAAGAGGTCTTCCGCACTACAGAGCACCTTGACCCAGGGGGCGCCGGTGCTCGAGAAATAGTCCCCACCGCGTCGCGCCGTGCTGCGCACGGGATCGAGCCGCCACCGGCGACCCTGCTCGTAGTTGAGCTCGACGCCCTCGTACAGATGCTCGAACGGATCCGATCCGGTCGCCGGACGGGATGCCACTTCCGCCCCGGAAAAGGCGACTTCGAATCGTGCGCGCGTGATCTGGTAGAAGCGACCGGCATCGACCCGCAGCCAGGGATGGCGCAGCTGGGTCACCATCTGATTGCGGAGCCGCGTCGGGGGCGTGGCTTCAGGAACGGCCCCCGCGACGGCGTCCGCGAGAGCGCGCCGCGCCGCAGGGTCGAGCGATTCCACCCAATCCGCCGGCACCTCCTCGAGGATCGTGCGCTCGACGTGAACGCTCGCCCCGGGTGGGACGGCCAGCGACGTCGCGGCGATCGGAGACGACTCCGGTCCGGTGTGGGCTTCATCCAAGCGGAACTCGATCTGCAGCCCCCGATCGGCAGCGATGATCGTGAACTGCGAGCCCGGGCCTGGTGCCGAAAGCGCAGGCACGGCCGGAGTCCCGCAGGCCAGGAATGCCGCGAACCCCATCAGGAAACCAAGGGTCTTCCGATTCATCGTGTGAAAACCTCGGGGCCCGGATTGGAGAGATCGGGACCGGATGGAATCGAGCAGAAGGAGAAGGTCGGCTCCCCGACGTCTGCTTGTCCCCGGCTCTGCCAGAGCCCTATACTGCGCCGTTTGAGTCGCCGATCATTCATAAGTCGCTGGAAAACTGAGCGAAGGCTAGCAACAGCTCAGCGGCGGTGTCAACGTAGGCAGCGGCCCCCTTCCGGTTCGCTTCCCGAGGTGCACGCGTGACGGGCTGGGCTGGCGCCGACCTCTATTCCCGAACGATCACGATCCTGGTGGTGCTGTTCTGCCTGGCTACCCCATGGTCTATCGCTGCGGCCCAAATCTCGGTGGTCTCCCTCGCGCTCGTCCTGGTCGTCGCGGCCGCGGCGGGCCGTCTCCCGAAGGCTCCCCTACCCTGGATGCTGATCGGAGTTCTGTTCTTCCTCACCGCGCAGGCGATTTCCATCCCGTTGGGCGTTCATCCGGAGCGATCCCTCCGTTGCTTTCGCGGGTCCTGGGTCCTGCTCTTCCCGTTCGTCTTCTGGTTCGCTCTGGCGGACCCGGCAGTCCGACGCCGGGCGATCGTGGCGCTGGGCATCACCGGCGCCCTGGCTGGCGCCTACGGCATCGTCCAGTACGTGATCGGGATCGACTATCTGCACCACCGCGTTCTCGAGAGCTACGGCGACGGACGATTCGTCGCGGTCGGAAACCTGAACAGCCATCTGACCTACGCCGGGGTGGTGTTGCCGCTGTTCTTCCTCGGTCTCGGATCCACGGTCGCGGCCCCAGGCCCGCGCACGCGCGTCACGTGGGGGACCGCGACCCTGCTGCTGCTCCTGGGGATCGTGTTCTCCTTCACGAGATCAGCATGGATCGGCCTCGCCGGGGGAACCGTCCTTTTCGGGTTGCTCTGGAAACGCCGGCTGGCCGCGCTCACCCTGGGGGGGCTCGGAGCGCTCGGCGCGATCGCGTTGCTCGGTCGCGGTGTTCTGGCCGAACGGCTCGTCTCGATCTTCGACACGTCGGATCCGCGGTGGCGCCTCTGGGAGACCGCTCTCCGCATCTGGCGCGACCATCCCGTGGCCGGAGCCGGGCTCGGCTCCTTCAAGACGCTCTTCCCCGCCTACAAGGTGCCCGGGGAGTACTTCTCGACGGTCCACCCACACAGCGACTTCCTGAATCACTCGGTGGAGGCGGGGCTTCTCGGCGCCCTCGCGTGGATCGGGATCTGGGCCTTCTTCTTCTATGAGACACGGGGAGCCTGCGGTGCACGCGCCCAAGCGCTCCGCGCCGCGATGGGGGCGATGCTCTTGGCCGGTCTCTCGCAGTGCTATTCGACCGACGAGGAGGTGGCGCAGCTCTGGTGGATGTTGAGCGTCCTCGCGATCTACGAGTGTGTCCCCGCCGGGCGTCGACCGTCGCCGTTCCGGCACTTCAGCAAGCGCTTCAAGGCGGCCACCCTCCCGCTGATCGCCCGGCTGCTGGCCCCGCGATCCGTCCTTCGCCCCGGGGACCGCTCCCGTGTCGACGCACGTGCGATCCGCCGGGTGCTCGTCGTGCGGCAGGACAACCGGCTGGGCAACCTCCTGTTGATGTCGCCGTTCCTCCAGGCCCTGCGCGCCGCGCTGCCCGACGCGGAGATCGGGATGGTGATCGGGGAGTCGTATGCCGATCTGCTGCGGGACTGGCCGTGGGTCGACCGGTGGTTCGTGCAGCCCAAGCGGCTGCATGCGCGCCGTCCGTGGCTCTTCCTGCCGTGGATGAAGCGTCTGCGCGCATCGCAGTGGGACGTCGCCTTCGAGATGTCCAACCACAACACCCACTCCTACTTCAACTGCGTGCTCACGCTCGCTTCCAAGGCACCGGTGCGGATCGGTTTCGACGAGCCTCGCAACCAAGGGGCGCTCACCCACTCCGTCCCGGCGCCTCCGGCAACGCTCCCGTTCGCCTGGGCTCCACTCACACTGCTGCGTCCGCTCGGTTTGCAGCCGGACCGGAATCCGGGCGTCGTGTGCCCGTGCCCGGCTGCCGAGGAACCTCTTCACCCCTGGCGGAAACGCCTGGGCGACGACTACGCGGTCGTGCATCTGGGTGGACGGGGAGAGAAGGCGTGGCCGATGCCGGCGTGGACGCGCCTGCTGACGGAGCTGCGCCGACGTAGGCACCACGAGATCGTGCTGGTCGCCGGTCCCGACGAGCGAGACCTCGTCTCCGGAGAGCTCGCCGACGGAAAGCGCGTCCATTGGGCGCCCCCGCTCCCGATCCGCGATCTCGCGCGGCTCTTCGAGCGGGCGGCCGGCTACCTCGGCTGCGACAGCGGTCCGATGCATCTGGCGGCTGCGGTCGGCGCGCCGGTCGTGGCGCTGTTCTTCCGGTCCAATCCCTATCACTACGCACCGCTCGGACCAGGAAACACCGTCGTGCTCCTGGCCGATCCCTATGGCGTCGAGGATGCGCGCTGGAACGAGCTGCCGGACCGCGCCCAGCTGGTGCGCGCCGAGTCCGCGCCCGCAGAGTCGCGCGCGGGACGACCGCGGAGCGATGACGAGGCCGTCCTGCGGATCGCGCAGGCGGTAGACTCCACTTGGCGCAGCACCGGCGCCGGCCCGGACTCGACGGAACGGCCGCGCGTGCTGCAGGACCCGAGGGAACGCGTGTGAGATTCCGAACCGCCCGACTCTACGGACGCCTTCTGCGCTTCCTGCGCCCGCATCTGGGCGGATTCATCGCTTCGGTGGTGTTCATGGCGGCCTTTGCCGCGTTCAGCGGGTTCACCGTCGCGATGATCATCCCGTTCACCGAGATCATCCTCTCGGGGAAGGTCCCGGGACAGACCGAGATGAGCGCGCCGTCCGCCGCATCCGCAACGCGACCGGATGCGGGCGACCCCGGGGGTGACCGCACGCGGCTCGGAACAGGGACGGTCGATTCGGGGAGCCCTGCCGCACCCGCAGACCCGAGCGGCGATACGGAGCAAAGGCCGGACCTGCGGAGCCGGATCGACACCTGGCGCACTCGAGCGCTGGGCACGGTCTACGCATGGATCCGGGGCGCCGATACCAAGGAAACGGTCGGCCGCTTCTGCCTCGTCCTCTTTCTCATCTTCCTGCTCAAGAATCTCTTCTGGTACGCGCAGAGCTACCTCGTCGTGCGCGTGGAGCAAAACGTGATCCGCGATATCCGGAACCGTCTCTTCGCGCACTACCAGACGCTGTCTCAGGACTACTTCTCGGCGAGCCATTCCGGCGTCCTGATCTCTCGGGTCACGAACGACGTGGATCTGGTGCGGGGCGCGATCGCCAACGGAATCGCCGACCTCACCCGGCAGAGCCTGTTGCTGGTCGTCTACCTGGGAACGGTGCTCTTCGCGAGCTGGCGGTTTTTCCTCGTCGCGATCGTCGTGCTTCCGCCCAGCCTCTTCCTCATCGACCGGATCGGCCACACCCTGCGCCGTTCGAGCCGGGTTTCGCAGAACAAGATGGCACGCCTCACCGCGGTGTTGGCCGAGTCCCTGGGCGGGATGCGCATCATCAAAGCGTTCGGTCTCGAGTCCAACCGCGTGGCACGTTTCTCGGACGAGACCGACAGCTACGCCCGCACCATGATCCGGATGACGCGGATCGGATCCCTCGCCTCGCCGCTCACCGAGATCCTCGGCGTGCTCGTCGCGTGTGGTCTGCTCTGGTACGCGGGGACGCGAATCGCCGGAGACGAGGAGGCCTCTGCCCGCTTCCTCATGTTCCTCGTCGGCATGCTCGCGATGATGCAGCCGATCAAG
Source organism: Candidatus Eiseniibacteriota bacterium (assembly GCA_020431745.1). Lineage (GTDB taxonomy): Bacteria > Eisenbacteria > RBG-16-71-46 > CAIMUX01 > CAIMUX01 > JAGQHR01. Next base: position 6,867 of record JAGQHR010000033.1, on the reverse strand, counting down.
ATGCTCTCGCAGGTCAACATCAAGATCCAACAGGGCCTGGCCGCGGCGCGACGCATCTTCGAAGTCCTCGACTCCCGGCCCAGCGTCGCTGAGCCGGTGCACCCCCGCGCGCTCGACGGCTTCCACGACCGGATCGCCCTGCGAAAGGTCGGCTTCGCCTATCGCGCAGACGTTCCCGTGCTCCGGGACATCGATTTGGAGATTCCCAAGGGGAAGGTGCTGGCGTTGGTCGGACCCTCCGGCGGCGGCAAGTCGACGCTCGTCGATCTCATCCCCCGTTTCTACGATCCGACAGAGGGGAGCATCACCCTCGACGGTGTCGATCTCCGCGAGATCCGGCTCGCGGATCTCCGTGCCTTCATCGGGCTCGTCACCCAGGAAACGATCCTCTTCGAGGGAACGATCACCGAGAACATCCGGATGGGGCGCCCCGACGCCACGGACACCGAGGTGCAGGAGGCCGCGCACGCCGCGAACGCCCACGAGTTCATCGCGAGCTTCCCCGAGGGCTACGACACCTGGATCGGCGAGCGCGGGCAGCTCCTCTCGGGCGGGCAGCGCCAACGGCTCTCGATCGCCCGCGCCATCCTGAAGAATCCCGAGATCCTCATCTTCGACGAAGCGACCTCCGCGCTCGACTCCGAGTCCGAAGCGCTCGTGCAGGAGGCGATCGATCGACTGCTGGAGAGCCGGACCGCGGTCGTCATCGCCCACCGGCTCTCCACCGTGCGCCACGCGGATTGGATCGTCGCGCTCGCCGACGGACGGATCGTGGAGGCCGGCACGCACGAGACTCTGCTCGCCCGGAACGGCCTCTACCGGAGGCTCTACGAGATGCAGTTCCAAGATCGGGCCGCGGAGCCTTCGCGGGACCGCGTGGAGCACGTACCGCGCCCCTGATTCTCCGCCGGAGTTTCGACTCCGACGGCCGCACCGCTTCCGGGCCGCCCCGAATACCGTCTCGGAAGGACGAACCCGCCAGGCAGAGTGGCCGCGGATTCGCTACGACAAGGCCGGAGCGGTCCCGCTCGCCGGTTTCCCCGCCTGACCCGCCGGCGGTTCCCCCATCGCCAGAATCCGACGTCCCGGTCCACGCAGAAAGATCGCCGGGAAGAGGAAGCGTTCGGAGACCACGGTGCAGGCGAAGACGTAGATCCAGGCCAGGATGATGTCGATCAGGTAGTGATGATTGAGATAGACGGCCGAGAACCAGACCCCGAGCGGGTAGACCGCCAACGGCAGGGCGCGCCACCCGAAACGCTTGCACGCGAAGATGAAGACCACTAAAGGAAACGCGGAGTGGAGCGACGGGATCGCCGCGAATTTGTTCGGATTCATGTGCTTGTAGACCGACTCGAACAGCGGGAATCCGATCCACTGGTCAGCCGCCACCAGATTGCCGGCGCCCGATCCCTTGAAGAGAGGCTCGGGTTGGATGAACCCGAAGTCGAGGACGTACCAAGGAGGCGCCGACGGATAGAGGAAGTAGGTGAAGAACGAGATCCAGGTCACCAGCGAGAACGCCAGGACGAACCGGTAGAACATCGCGCGATCGCGCAGGGTGTTCCAAAAGATCCAGGCGAGGACGATCGGCGCCGCCATGTGCATCGCGTAGAACCCCGAGCACATGTTGTCCAGGAAGTGCTTCCATCCGGCGTCTCGATGCGCGTGCTGCTGCGCGACCCACCAGAAATTGGGGATGCGCCCTCCGAAAAAACGCGAGAAGAGCCGCTCCTCCAGCAGGTACGGCTCGAGCACGTGGATCTTTCCCGCCAGGTCGTCGACCACGCCCCGCATGAAGTCGTACGCCACCCAGAGCAGGATGAACGGCGACCAATCGAGGAGGAACCGCCGCGCGTTGCCCAGGACGAGCGCGACCACGAGGAGCGAGAGGAAGGCGTGGTCGGGCCGCACCTTCATCGCGTTGTCGATGTGGATGAAATACACGACGACCAAGAGGAGGACCGCCGCCCGCCAGATCAGGGCGGAGCGGTCACGCAGGATCTCGGGAGGTCGGGAACGCGGGCGCCGTCCGATCATCCGACCGTCTCGTACCGTCCCATCTTGAGGTACTTCTCGAGGCGCTCCTGAAGCAGCTCGTCGATGGGAAAGCGACCGAGAACGGCGAGGTGCTCGCGGATCTCGGCTCGCAGGGTCTCGGCCATCCGCTTCGGATCGCGGTGGGCTCCCCCCATCGGCTCGGGGACGACCCGGTCGACGACTCCCAGTGCGTAGAGGTCCTGGGCGCCGATCTTGAGCGCGGTGGCCGCATCCGCCGCCATCGCCCGATCCTTCCAGAGGATGGCGGCGCATCCCTCCGGAGAGATCACGGAGTACACCGAGTTTTCCAACATCAGGACGCGGTCCCCGATCGCGATCGCGAGCGCTCCCCCGGATCCGCCCTCACCGACGATCAGGACCAGGATGGGCGTGCGCAGGCGTGCCATCTCGAGCAGGTTGCGGGCGATGGCCTCGGACTGCCCCCGCTCTTCGGCGCCGACACCGGGATAGGCGCCCGGAGTATCGACGAAGGCCAACACCGGCGCTCCGAACTTCTCCGCCATGCGCATCAGCCGGAGGGCCTTGCGATACCCCTCGGGGTGGGGCATGCCGAAGTTCCGCTTCAGATTCTCTTTGGTGTTCCGCCCCTTCTGATGTCCCATCACGACGACCGGACGCCCCTCGAATCGGGCGAGCCCGCTCACGATCGCCGCGTCATCGCGGAAGCTGCGGTCCCCGTGCAGCTCGAGGAAGTCGTCGAAGAGCATCCCCACGTAGTCCAGGAAGTAGGGACGCCGGGGATGGCGCGCGAGCTGGACCCGCTGCCAGGGCGTGAGGCCGGAATAGATCTCGTTGCGGAGCCGATCCGCCTTGGACTCGAGCTTGTGCAGCTCCTCGCTGAACTCGAGGTTCTCTTTGTCCGCAAAGGCGCGCAGATCCTCGATCTTGCGCTCGAGCTCCACCAAGGGACGTTCGAACTCCAGCCAGGCAGTATCCATGCTCCCCCACGTAGGTCGATCGTGCCCCGATGGTCGGTCCTCGAAGTCTCGGAGCCAGGGACGCGGGTCAAAGTACCCCATGCCCGTTCAGGGGTCAACGCGGCCGCCCGGGCCCTACCCTCGCTTTACCTATCTGGAGAGATCCGGTATAGAGGGATCCATGTCCGACCAGCAGAGCCAGCGTCCACCGATCTCCGGGCCCCGAGGCCGTGGTCGCGCAATCACTTGGGGTCGCCTCGGGCTGTGCGCGCTCTTCGTCGCTCTTCTCCTGGAAGCCCCCGGTCGGCCGTCCGTTCCCGGACCCCGGGGCTCGTTCGGACTCTTCTGCAGCGCCGCCCAGGCACAGCTCCCGATCCCGGCCACCAAGACCCGGGCCGACGCCCCCAGCGCGGCGGCGGACTCTTCAGCCGGCGCTTCCGCGACGGAACGGAAGTCCGTGCCCGAAGCGAGGCTCTCGGCACGCGCGACGATGCTCACCTTCCTCAAGTCGGTCAACGACGCGGCCCGCGGCGAGCAGTCGCGTCTGGACGATGCCGTCGCGTGCCTCGATCTCTCCGAAATCCCCAAGTCGGTAAGAGCGGTCAAAGGAAGAGAATACGCCGTCCAGCTCAAGCAGATCATCGACCGCACCCGCTACGTGGAGATCGAGGAGATCTCCGACGATCCGCACGGGTCGCCCTACGTCTTCACCGACCAGATTCAAGGAAGTGTAGTCATCGCCCGGACTCCGTCCGGAGACTGGCAGTTCACGAAGCAAACGGTGGCGGACATCCCGTCCCTGGTCCTTGCGCTCCGCGACGTCGAACGCGTCGAAGGTGTGACCGGGGCTCCGGTGGAGCTGGCGCCGGGTCTTCGCCTGCGCGAGGCGATGCCCGCGTCACTGCGCGTGACCCACTTCCTGCTGGAAGACTGGCAGTGGCTCGCCCTCTTCGTGCTCGTGCTCCTGGGGATCATCCTCGATCGCGTGCTCGTGCTCGTGGTGCTGCGCGGTCTCCAGAGCGGGATGTCCCGCCGCGGGGTCATGATCGCCAACGCCGAGCTCCAGACGGCCCTCCGACCGCTCGGCCTGCTGGGCATGGCGCTCGTCTGGAAGCTCGGGCTCCGCCTGCTCGATCTGCCCCCCGCCCCGCTCGCGGTGTTGCAGGTGGCGATCCACGTCGTCCTCGCCGCGACCTCGATCTGGGCGGCCTTCCGGCTCATCGACATCGCCTCGGCGTTCCTGGAGAAGCGCGCCGACCGCACCGCCTCCAAGCTCGACGACGTGCTCGTGCCGCTGCTGCGGCGCGCCGCCAAGGTCTTCGTGTTCCTGGTGGGAATCGTCTTCGTCGCGGACTCGCTCTCGCTCAACGTCACGGGGCTCGTCGCCGGCCTCGGACTCGGGGGATTGGCGTTCGCGCTCGCCGCCCAGGACACGGTGAAGAACCTCTTCGGCTCGGTCACCGTGCTGGTGGACCGGCCGTTCCAGATCGGGGACTGGATCAAGATCGGCGGACACGAGGGCACGGTCGTCGAGGTCGGGTTTCGCACCACGCGGATCCGCACCTTCTACGACTCGATGGTCACCCTGCCCAACGCGCAGCTCATCGCGTCGACGGTCGACAACATGGGGGCGCGCCGCTACCGCCGATGGAGCACCAAGCTCTCCGTGACCTACGGCACGGAACCGGAGACGATCGAAGCTTTTTGCGAAGGAATCCGCGAGCTCATCCGCCGGCATCCTTACACCCGCAAGGACTACTTCCACGTCTACGTCAACGAGTTCGGCGCGTCTTCGCTCGACATCCTTCTGTACGTGTTCCACGAGGCTCCCGACTGGACCGTCGAGCTGCAGGAACGGCACCGGCTGTTCCTCGACATCCTCCGCCTGGCGCAACGACTCGGCGTCGAGTTCGCGTTTCCGACGCAGACGCTCCACCTGCAGCGCGCGACTCCGGTCGAGCCCGAGCCCGACTATCCCGTGTCTCCGGAGGCCGTGCAGGCGGCGCTACGGGAAGGCCGGGAGAGCGGCGAACGAATCGCCCGGACGCTCCACGAAACGAGCGGTCCCCCCCGCACCTGACCCCCGGCGGGCGGGTCCTGGGACGAGATCCCGCCCCGGGACCGGGGGGTGGCCGAATGCAACCTGCCACGGCCGGATCGTGCAGGGTGCCCGGACCGCGTCCCCGCAATGGGCCGACGCCTGCGACCGGCCCGGCAGAATCGATCCGCAAGGCACTTGTCGTTTGGCTACTTAGCGCCTATCCGGGCATCTCGCCACACGAACCTCGGTCGGTCGGTACGCGATTTGTGGCCCTCCTCTCGCACAGGCAATTCTCAATCGGCTGAGGGAGGGGTGAAGCCATGAAGCTCACATCGTTGCAGAAGACCGTGGGAGGTGCCGCACTTGCGCTGGCCATCCTGCTGGCGTCCGGGTGCGGCTCGGACAAGACGACTACGGCCCCGGAAAAGCAGGATCCGGTGGACCAGATCGCGCCGCTGGCTCCGGAGGGCGTTTCCGCCCGCCAGAATCAGCCGCACGGCTTCGGTGCCGGATGGCAGGAAAACTCCGAGCCCGATCTGCTCGGATATCACGTCTATGTCTACGGTGCCGATTCGTCGGCACCGGACACCTGGGCGCGCGTCACCGGCGAGCCGCTCCATGATCACGGGTGTTCGTGGGTGGATGCGTCCGGGACCTTGGAGAAGTTCGTGATTCGCGTCACCGCGGTCGACCAGACGGGAAACGAAAGCAGTTTCTCATCGGCCACGGTCGCACAGTCTTCGCAGGCTCCCAAGGACGGGCTCGAGCACAGCCCGGATCCCGCCGGGGACAGTTCGGGAGGCGGGGACGACGCCGGCAGCAACCACAATGACGGTGACACGCCCGTGGAGCACGGCCGCGGAAAGTGAGATGACTTTTCGGATGGCGGACGTCCGGTGAACCCAGCCCGCCCAGCCTCCTGCCCATCGGACGTCCACTCTTGCCGGGTCCCGCGGTCCGCGGGGCCCGGCCGTTTTTTTGTTGTGCTACACTGCCGGCATCATGACCACAGATGAACATCCGGTTTCCCCGACCAGCGCGGAGCGAGGTCAACTTCTCTCCCTGATCCGATCGATCTCGCTCGAACGAGGCCGCTTCGTGCTCTCCTCCGGCGCAGTCAGCGATCACTACCTCGATCTTCGCAAGACCACGACCCACCCGGCAGGAGCGTTCTTGGCCGCGCGTTTCCTCGCCCACGAAGCGCAGCGTCTGGGCGCCACACACGTCGGCGGTCCGACGCTGGGCGCGGATCCGATCGTCGGCGCGACCGTGGCGCTGAGCCACGAGAGCACCTGGCCGCTGCGGGGTTATCTGGTGCGGTCCGCGGCCAAGGACCACGGCACCGGCCGGCAGGTCGAAGGACAGATCGAAGCCGGCGCCCGCGTCATCATCCTCGATGACGTGGTTACGAGCGCCGGCTCTCTGCTCAAGGCAGTGGATGCCGTGCGAAGCCTGGAAGCGGAGATCGTCGGCGCCTGGTGTCTGGTCGATCGCGCCGCCGGGGGACGCGAGAGCCTGGCCCGGGCCGGACTCGACCTCACTGCGGTCTTCCACATCGACGAGGTCCTCGCCGAGGCCGTCACGCACCTCCCTGCGCTCCATGGTTTTCGTCCGCGCACCCCGCTCGTGACCGTCGACGGGATTCTCGAGCTGGTCCCCGGACACGTCCTGCTGGTGCGGCGCCGGCATGAGCCGTTGGGATGGGCCCTACCCGGCGGGTTCGTCGAACCGGGAGAAACGTTGGAACAGGCGCTGCGGCGGGAGATCGAGGAGGAGACGGGCCTCCGCGTGGAGCGGGCCGTGCAGATGCACGCCTATTCCGGTCCAGAGCGCGACCCGCGCTTCGAA
>JAGQHR010000338.1 GCA_020431745.1 Candidatus Eiseniibacteriota bacterium | reverse complement strand
GACGGGAACTTCCGAATCACCGGCTTACCGACCGGGAATTACTTCGTCGTCTTCTCTGCCTGTGATTTCGACGCTAATAGCACTGGCTACGACGGCGCGGTTCCTGAATGCTTCAACAATGTGACTCCGGCGAACTTCCGAAAGCCATGGAAATGCGGAGCGGGAGCTACGCTCGTTCCGGTCGTGGCAGGTCAGGATGTGGTCGGCATCAACGCCTCGGTCCAGTACTTCGCCAAGCCTGATCTCTTTATCAAGGGGGGCCTGAACGACAAGCTGAATCTCACCGCGAAACTCAGTGCGGAAGAAGCAGCTAGCGTCGCCCTGACGGGCAGGATCGAAATCAAGCGTGGCCCGAGCTACGACTTCAAGGATATTTCGGCGAAGTTGAAGCCGGGTAAGACCGCTTCAGATCGGCTCGCGTTCACTGCCACTGCCCGCCGTGCAGCCAAGAAGGCATTCGACAGAGGGCGGTCCGTCTTCATAAACGCGACGGCGATCTTCACCGACAACTCGGGACTCAAGTACAAGGGACGCTTTGTGCAGCTACTTTGTTCTCGCTGCACCATCAAGTAGTGACTGCGAACGGTTCGGCGTCCGCGGCCAGCAGCAGCCGTGCGCGGGGCATGCTGGGGCACTATTCATGCGCCCGCTTCGTCAGTCCTCTCGGCGGTCCTAGCTAGCTAGCGTCGCCTCGACGCGCTGCACGGCGGACACGACGTCCTCGTGGCCCCAGATCCGGAGGACCGTCCACCCAGCCTCACTAAGCATCCGGTCCTGCTCGCGGTCGCGCTCGACATTGCGGGCGAGCTTCGCGCCCCAGTACGACGTGTTCTTCTGCGGCGTGTGCCCATGGTCAGGGCATCCGTGCCAGAAGCAGCCGTCGACGAAGACCGCGAGTCGGCGCTTCGTAAACACGATGTCCGGCCGTGGCGAGCGGCCCGACACTTGGACCGGGTGGTCCACCCGGAACCGGTAGCCGCGCCGGTGGAGGGCGGACCGGAGCTCGAGCTCCGGGTTCGTGTCCCGCCGCTGGATCGCACGCATGTTGGCGCTGCGCTCGGAGGGGCCTGGACTCGGCGGCACCACTGTCTTGGCGTGTGAGGCCATCGCTGCCCGGTCAGTCGAGGCCGAATCGTTCCCGCACGGCCTGCGGCAGTGCGCCACGTGCGCTGGCGGGCAGCGCCTGGATGTCGGCCTTCGGGACCGACATGAAGTGGTCGGCCTCCATCGGCTTCCGGCCCAGCCCTTCGAGGAGGCGATTGCCGTACTTCGCAGACAGAACCGCGTAGTCGCCGAGCGGATCTTCCGCGTGGCTGTCAGCCCGAGTCCTCCGCATCGGATCCCCGGTGGTGCGGGCAATCGTCGTCACTGCATTGCGGGGGATCGCGGTGTAGGGAAGGCTCTGGAAGAGCGCCGTGATTCTTGCCTGCATCGTGGGCAGATCCACGATCTCGGCTCGCAGGTCAGGGTCCATCTCGGCGACGAAGTTGGGCGGGAGCGGTGACGGGTCCACCAGATGGAGCATCGCCGTGCGCCCAGCTTCCGAGAGCGTCCGCTTGCCGTCGCGGTTCTGCCCGGTGTTGAGGTGCTCCTCGGTGCAGCGCACAACGCCGACCTGGAACTGGGTCATCTTCTTGAGGCCGCCGATGCAGAGGCAGATCTCGCCAAGGGCCTCGATCGGAATCTGCCACTGGCTTCCCATGGCCCACTTGAGGTCCACGGGTACGCCCTTGATCGCGAGATCGAGCACCGGGCCGCGTTCGAGCTCGAGGGCGGAGCGCACGATGATCTCGATCTTCGTCCCGACGTAGGTCTTCTCGGTCTTCTCCAGCTGCTCGAATCCCCAGCGGCCGGTGCGTGGACCGTCGAGAACCTCGTCGATGGACTGGCGGACAGCGCCGCCAAACAGGCGCTCCGGGTCGGGCGCGGTGGCATCCCGGAGCCAGGTGACGACCGAGTCGAGGGCCGGGTCGTCGTGGGTGGGGTGGTCGACCACGCGTGCAATCTACGGCGACCGAGCCGGTCTGCGTCAAACGGATGTCAAACGAACCGGGATGGAGCCCTGCGAACGGGCCGATGCTCACCGGCCCCCGTGCCTCGCTCGTCCGCATGAGAAAGCCAATAGCCGGACCGACCCGGATCGAGCGACACCAGCTCGCCGGGCTCATAACCCGGAGGTCGCAGGTTCAAATCCTGCCCCCGCTATATCCGTCACTTCCACCCTCGAGCCCTCCGCCAGGAGGGTTTCTGCGTTCGAGGGCCTCGATGACAGCCTGCGACGTGTTCGCGCGGGTTGGCGTGAGCCCCGAAGCGAGTTTCAGGCGTGGACCTCGGCGGGCGGAGCAGGCGTGAGCCCATGCCGGCGCATCACCTCAGCCAACGCGGCGAGGTCCGGAGGGCCGCCGGCCGAGGCGGCGAGGACCTCGCCGATCTCCCGGAAGTAGCCCGGCCCGAAGACGCCGGGGCTGGCGATCGCCAGGAACGTCGCGTCCTCGCTGCCGCGGTTCTCGAATCCGTGGATCGAGCCGCGCGGCACGCACACCGCCGCGCCCACCCCGATCTCGGTCGACTCGCCGTCGATCGTCCAGGTGGTGGCGCCCTCGAGTCCGCAGATCGTCTCCTCGAACCCATCGTGGCTGTGTGGGGCCGGCATCCTGGAGTTCGCGGGGACGTAGCACTCGAACACGCTCACGCTTCCGTTGGATCCGGCGCCCTCGACAAGGAACCGGACGCCGAGCTGGCCGACGGTGATGGTCTCGCTGGTGGCCTCGTTCATTTCAGTCTCCTGTCGTGACACCCTGGCATGAGTAAAATGACTTGACGACCTTTAGGTCGATCTGCAAGATTTGTCAAGTCACTTGACCCGTACGGACGTAACAGCCTCGGATCCCCGACCGCCACTCATCGGTGCGCTGCTCCGCATTCCCTGGGAGGCAGTGCACGAGCGAATGCTCGTCGGCCTCCACCAGCGTGGTTACGAAGACTTGATCGCGGCGCACTTGAGCGTCCTCCAATACCCAGGGCCCGAGGACATGCGTCCATCGGATCTTGCGACCCGCACGCGGATGACCAAGCAGGCGCTCAACTACCTGCTCGGGCAGATGGAGGAGCTCGGATACCTGGAGCGGGTTCCGGACAGGGCCGACCAGCGCTTCAAGCGCATTCGATTGACGACGCGCGGACGCGCGGCGAGCGTCGCGATGCGCGAGATAGTGCTCGAGACCGAGGCCGAGTGGGAGCACGCGCTCGGCCCCGGGCAGTTCGCCGAGTTGCGCGAGATCCTGGGACGGCTCAGCGAAGCCGTCGCGCCCGCCGAGAACGGGTCTCCCTGACGGACACGCTCCGAGGCGGCGATCGGAAGGGCCTGGGCTCCACGGCTCGTCACCTTCCGGGTGCATCAGAACTGAAGTGATCTTCAGTTCTGATAAGATCTTCAATCTCGCAGGGAGCAACCGAGGAGAGGGAGGAATGCACCCACGTCTCATCGGCGCGGTCACAGCCGCGCTGGTCCTGATTGCGTCGGCCGTGGCGCTGGCGCCGAGCGCCGGCGCCGAGGGGTACGTGAGCGCGCATCCTCAACGGATCGCGCAGCGGTCCTGCTTCTGGACCGAGCGGCTCGCGGCCAAGTTCGACACCGACCCGGAGGAGAACTTCGCCTTCCCGGACACGGGGGCCGCCTACTGGACCTCGAAGTCGACGATGCCGGCGGGGGCGCACATCGTGCTGCGCGGGAAGTACGCACACGCTCGCTACCAGTCGCTCAACAGCTACGACGCGGCCACCGCGACGCCTCTCGACGCCGTCAACGACGTCAGCACCAACCCCGATCGCGGGTCCAGGAACCCGTACCTGCCGGGCGCCCGTCGCGACCTCCCGATGAAGCGCCGCAAGTACTCGGTCTCCATCCTGGACGAGCCGGTCCCCGGGACCCCGGCCCAGAACACCCTCTACGCCGGCGTGGACGGTCAGGAGCAGGTCGTGATCTTCTACCGCGTCTACCTTCCCGAGCCCTTCCGCAAGCACGAGCAGACCGGGGGAGCCGGGCTGCCGAAGGTCGAGCTGCACCTCGCCGACGGCACGGTGCTCAAGAACGAGGCCGCCTGCCAAGCGCTGCAGGTGGAGCCCGGACGGCTGACCCTGGACGCGCTGCCGCCAGACGTCTACCGGTCCATCCGTGAGCAGCCCGGCAAGCCGGCCACCTTCCCGGCTGAGCCGACGCCTATCTTCCGCGCGTTCTACAGCCGGGCATGGGGCCTCGGCTGCTGGTACGGCGGCGATTGCACCGGCCAGCCGGAGAGGGTCGGCGGCCAGTACTCCAACGTCGACAACGAGTACATCGCCTCCTTCGTCAACCGCGGCTTCCCCGCCGGGCCCGTGCTCGTGTTGCGCGGGAAGCTCCCACGCACCCCCGACACCGGGCGGGACGTCGAGCGGATGCCCCGGGGCCAGCTTCGCTACTGGTCGATCTGCCAGAACGAGTCGGTTCTCACAACCGCCAGTTCGGGGTGCCTGTATGACGTGCAGATCCCGGTCGATCGCAAGGGCCGGTACACGATCGTCACCAGCAAGGCGGAGGATCGGCCACCCAACGCCCGCCGCAAGTGCGGGGTGGCCTACCTGCCTTGGCCGGAGCGCGGCGATGGCGCGGGTCATCTCGACGACGGTCTCCTGATCGTCCGCAACATGCTCCCGGCGAAGAGCTTCCACCACGCGATCCAGGACACCTCGACCCCGGGGGACGAGTCCCGGGTCCTCGGTCCCTACATGCCGCGGGGCACCTACACGACCG
>JAGQHR010000337.1 GCA_020431745.1 Candidatus Eiseniibacteriota bacterium | reverse complement strand
CGAGAATCCGTGCGGCGGCCTCGTCGACATCGTGTTCGTTCCGCACCGGTCGCTCCGCCAGGAGCTCGGTTTCGTGACGGTTGGGTGTCACGAGCGTCGCCAGGGGCAGAAGCTGCCGGCGAATCGCCGCGACCGCGTCCGGGGCAAGCAGTGCATAGCCGCTCTTGGAGATCATGACGGGATCGACCACGAGCGGCGGGCGGGGCGGCCGCTCCGACAGAAACCGAACGATCGCGGCGACGATCTCCGCCGAGGAGAGCATTCCGGTCTTCATCGCGGCGATCGGGAAATCCTCGAACACCGCTGCGAGCTGTGCCCGAATGATCGGGATCGAAAGATCCTCCGCGGCTGTCACGGCGCGGGTGTTCTGGGCCGTCACCGCGGTCAGCACCGAGATCCCGAAGACGGCGTTCGCGTGGAACGTCTTCAGATCGGCCTGGATTCCCGCGCCGCCGCCGGAGTCGGAGCCGGCGATCGTCAGACAGACCGGCAGTGTTTGCGGGAGGGCCGTCCCGGGGGGGCCGCCTTGGGAAGCTGGGCGCATCTCGTTCGCAGCTTGCCGTGGGAGTCCGGGTGTCTCGTCGTTGTTCGTCATGTGCGTTCATCTTGTGGGTGGTGCGATCGATCGCGCAAGGGGGGCCGGCGTCACCGCCGCGGGAAGCGTTTCAGCGGTGTCCGGCGGCGACCGGCGATGTTCGGCGGTGCTCGGATACCCCAGGGAGCGGGCGGGAGCGGGGCGAAGCGCGGGTCGAGGTGGAACGGGAAGGGAAGGGCTAGGCGGCTCGTGCACCGGGTGCGTCCTCGTCCGTCGACGAAGCGCGATCGGTCGGGAGCTGCGGATTCGAGGCAACGGGTGCTTCGGCGCGAGGCGGGACGGCGGGCATGCTGCTGCAGGTGGTACCGGTGTCCGAGTTGGGCAGCTCCGCGGCCTCCACGCGATTGCGGCCGGCCTGCTTCGCACGGTAGAGCGCGTCGTCAGCCGCCTGGATCAGCGCATGTCCGTTCGACATCGCGTTGCAGAACTGGGCGACGCCGAAGCTCGCGGTGATCTGGCGGTAGGACGTGCTGATCTTCGCGATCTTCGCCCGAAGGCGGTTGCAGAGCATGGTCGCGTTCTCGATGTCGACGTCCTCGAGCAGCGCGCAGAACTCCTCGCCGCCGTAGCGAGCGACGAAGTCTACTTCGCGAATCGAACCTTTCAGTGTCGCGGCGACCTTGATCAGGACTTCGTCGCCGGCCTGGTGGCCGAACTCGTCGTTGAACTTCTTGAAGTGATCGACATCCACCATCGCCAGGCAGAACGGGCGACCCCGCCGCGAGCCCGCCATGAAGTGTCCGAGCCGCTCTTGCAATGCCCGATGGTTGGCGATCCCGGTCAGTCCGTCCGTGGTGGCGAGTGCGGAGAGCTTGCGGTTGGCGGCCAGGAGCTCGGCATTCTTCTCTTCCACACGCGCTTCCGCCTTGCGCTGCGGTGTGATGTCCACCGCCGTGGAGATCCCGCCGGTGATCGTTCCGTCCGGACCGTAGAGGGGATATCCCGAGACGAGCAGGAACAGCTCGCCGTCGTTCCAGTCTTCCTCTTCGAAGGGCTGTCCGCGGAAGACTCCCTCGATCAAAGTGCGGCCCCGCTCTCCGACCAGCTTGCGGTCGAGCAGATTCCAGATCTTCTTGCCGAGCGCGACGTGCCCGGGAATGAAGAAGATCTCGGTCGCCCGCTGATTCCACTCGTAGACCGTACCCTCGGTGTCGTAGGTGAATCCGGCTACGGGAAGCCCGTCGAACAACTGCGAAAAGCGATTGCGGGCCACCTCGGCGATCTCGTTCGCCTGACTGAGGAGCCGTTCGCGCCGTTCCAGCTCGTGGTTGATCTCCTCGAGCTGCTCCCGGCTCTGGATCACGTCCTCGTTGCGCTCTTCGAGCTGGACCTGCATCTGGAGGATGCGGGTCGCGGAGATGAGCCGGGCGTGGAGGTCGGAGGGGTCGAGGGGTTTGACCAGAAAGTCGTCGATGCCGGCGCGCAGTGCGTCGAGTCGATCCTGCCGATCGTTCTTGGCGGTGACCATGATCGTGTAAACGTAACCGCGGCTCCAGAGGGAGCGGATGCGACGACAGAGCTCGATTCCGTCCATCTCGGGCATCATCCAGTCCGTGATCACGATCGGGAACGTGTTGTCCTGAAGCACGCGCCACGCCTCGAGGCCGTTGGTGACCAGCGTCACTTCGTGCCCGGCCGACTCGAGCTCTCGCGCGAGGATACGAGCGGCGATCGGATCGTCTTCGGCTACCAGGACCTTCAAGAGTTGTGTGCCCCCGTCGCGCGCTCGATCACGCGGCTTTGACGTTCCAGGTCCGCTCGATGTAGTGGCAGAGCGCGTCGAATTGCTGCTGCACCTGCTGGAGAAGCTCCGGGGCGTTCTCGAGCGAGCCCTCGCGGGCGGCCTTCTCGATCTGGAAGCATGGGTCCGCCATCAACACCGCGCCCAACGATCGACAGCTCCCCTTGATCGTGTGGGAGGAGATTTCGACCCGCTTGACGTCTCCCACCACGATCGCCTGAGCCAGATCGGAAATCAGTCGCGGTGTGGATCCGACGAATTCCTGCATGAGCTCGGCTTCGAATTCCCGGTCCCCACCGGACACGTCTTCGAGGTGGCTGTGATCGATCAAAGTGTTCGACTGGTCCATTTCTGGCTCCTCGTATGCTCCAGGGGCGAATGAGTTTGTCCCGATTCCACTACCCTGTTGGTGTCGGACGCCCGCCCCTCCTCCTTGAGAAACGGCTCGGTTGCGGGGCCTGTCCACCAACCCGATGCCTCCCATGGATTTCGTCGGCCGGGTCCCGGCGCCTTCCGCGTGGGCCCCAGCCGAATCGCTCGTCGCTCCCGGATTTGAACCGCTGGTCCTGTTAAATGGCTGGTGTAGTGTCACTTACAAGACAGTCAGCTCCCGGAGATCTGCCCGTCCGGGTTCTGACTGTCCGGGGAGTCGGGGGACGACCGGCGGAAGCGGAAATCGCAGCAGGACGCACCTTCCAGGAGGGTGCCCTCGCGGTCGAGTCCGAACGCCTCGCAGTAGCCCTCGATGAGGGCGCGGTCCCGTGCGCAGGAGAGGATCGTCCCCAGCTCAGGGATCCCGAGACGTCGATACATCTCGGCATATCCGCATCGCGTGACGTCGAAGGAGAGCCGGTTCTCGCTCGACTCCAGGACGTTCATGGCGAGCGCGTTTCCGGCGGTCCACCGGTCGAGCATTCGGGCGAAATCGACGAGTCCGGGATCGTGACCGGGCCGGGTGGCCCGAACCTCTTCCGCCAGCGTCCGGCCGGTCTCGCGGGCGAGCGTTTGGATGACCTCGCGGACGACTTCCAACACCTCGGGACCGAACCGGGCGCGCAGGGCATGCACCAGCGGAGCCACGATGCGGGCTTCGATCTCCCGCTGCTGCAACAGCGTCGGCCGGGTGCCGGCCGGGTCGGGAACGTCGGGATCAGGGCTTTGCATGCGGACTCCTCCCTGGGAAGGGCGGCTCGAACCATTCACGAAAGCCATCGGACCGGGTGCCGTCCCGTGGGCATCCCGAAGATCTTGGCTAGCGCGGCAGGAAACGGGCCGCGTGTCGCCGGAACTCCGGAACCGAGGTCTCTCCACTCCATGCGATCTCCGCGGCCACTCGGCCGATCAACGGGGCGAACTTGAAGCCGTGCCCGGAAAACCCCGTCGCCAGCGTGATTCGCGACTCTCCGGGATGCGGTCCCACGAGGAAGTACTCGTCCTCGGTCATCGTGTAGAGACACCGGTCGACCCGCTCGATGCGTGATACGGGACGTGCGAAGTGCGCGGCGGCGAAGTCGAGCACCGCCTCGACCTCCGCCGGATCCGGTTCGTCGGAGAGATCCGGATCGACTCCCTCTCCCACGGTATCGTGTCGCGCGATCTTGATGCCGCGATCGGGCGAGAGTGCACCGATGCCGTAGAAGAACTCACGAGGATCGCGACCGACGTGGACCCACACCGGGAACGCCGGAACCTCGGCTTCCCCCGGGGGACCCTCCAGCGCGAGAAAGAGCACCGTCTGTCGGACGACGCGCAATCGTTCCCCCAGCTCGGGCAGGAGCTTGGTCGTCCACGCGCCCGTCGCGATCACGATGCGACCCGTCACCAGGGTTCGTCGCTCGGTCCGAACGCGCAGCGAGGCTCCCCCCGGATCGATCGAGAGCACCCGTTCGGGAGCGAACCGGTCGATTTCGTGCCGATCGCAGAGCAAGCGGAGCACGTCGAGGGTGCGTCGCGCCCGGATCACCCCGGCTGTGGAGTCGAACAGGGGACTCTCGCCCCGGTCACGAAAGAGCGGGAAACGGCTTCGCAGCTCGGCTCGGGGGAGCCGCTCGACCTCGGGGTGCCCGGCCATGGTGCGTTCGAAGTCGTCCCATCCGCCTCCGGGCTCGCCGGAGAAGAGTCCTCCGGTCTGCACGATCAACGGCTCTCCGGCCGCCCGCTCCAGCTCGGGCCAATCGATCCGATGAGCCCGCCGTGCGAGTTCGACGAATGGTGGGCTGTCGTAGGTTGTTCGGGTCACGCGGGTTATCCCGTGTGACGATCCGTTCTCGTGCCCGTCCGGGAACTGGTCCAAGAGGCAGATCCGAACCCCCGGCGCCAGCTGGGCGAGGGCGTAGGCTACGGACAGGCCGTAGAGCCCACCCCCGACGATGACGTAGTCCCAAACCGGATCATTCATTCTGATTTATTCCGCCCGACTGTCAGGAATCTTGTCAACCGGCCCCGAAAAGCCG
>JAGQHR010000336.1 GCA_020431745.1 Candidatus Eiseniibacteriota bacterium | reverse complement strand
GTTTCGCGATCGACGTCGCCCAACACACATCCGGCCTGGGCGTGCGCGATGCCTTCCGCCGGTCGCACGTGCACGCCCCGCATCCGCGAAAGGTCGATCAGGAGCCCGTCGTCGACCAGGGAGAGCCCGGCGATGTTGTGCCCCCCGCCCCGGATCGAGAACGGGATGCCGGTCGAACGAGCGAACCGAAAACACTCCATCACGTCGGACGCTCCGAGGCACCGCGCGATCGCCGCCGGCCGTCGATCGATCATCGCATTCCAGATTGCGCGCGCACCATCGTATCCCGGGTCGGCCGGCAGCAGCAGCTCGCCGACCAACGATGCTCGCAGTTTCGTGAAGTCCGTCGTCTCCGCCATGGTCGCGATCCTCCTTCCGGAATCGTCCGCCGAAGCGGTCGTCCGGTTCTGTCTGCCCGCCCCACCGAATCCTCCAAGACCCACAGTGGACACGTCGCGGCAGGGTTTCTAGATCAGATTATGAACTGGCGAAGGATCACGGACGGTCGTAGGGTGAGCGGCATGAAGACGTATGGCCAGTTCTGTCCCATCGCGCGCGCATCGGAGATCCTGGCCGAGCGGTGGACCATCCTCATCCTCCGCAACCTCTTGCTGGGATGTGAGACCTACTCGGAGATCGCCGCGGGCGCCCCCGGGATTCCCCGAGCGCTGCTCACTGCGCGACTGCGCGAGCTGCAGCGGACGGGTGTCGTCGATGCCCAGCCCCTGGAGGGCCGGCGTGGGCACCGGTACCACCTGACCGACGCCGGAAAGGATCTGCAAGAGGTGTTGATGGCTCTCGGCGCCTGGGGCGAGCGGTGGCTCGAGCTGACGCCGTCGCACGTCGACCCCTCGATCGTTCTCTGGTCCTGGTCCCACTACTACCTGGCGTCCGATCGCCTCCCCGCGCAACGCGTCGTCGTCCACTTCCGGTTTCCCGACCAGGCTCGCAGTCTCCGCGACTACTGGATGATCTTCGATCAGGAACGAACCGAGGTGTGCACGTTCGATCCGGGCTTCGGCGTCGATCTCGATGCCGAGTTGGACAGCCGCACGCTGGCAGAGTGGCACTTGGGCCACCTCGATTGGAATCGGGCTCGCCGCGACGGGCGCATTCGTCTGCAGGGTTCCAAGTCACTGGCGCAGGCGCTTCCGCGCTGGAAGCGCCCGAGCGATTTTGCTTCGGTCGAACGCGCGCGCCATCGTTTGGGCTCACCGGTCGATTGATCCGATCGCCCGTGCTTCGAGCGAAACGGAACGAGGAGGACAGGGCTCCGTCATGAACGCGATCGTCGAAGTCCACGCACTTCGCAAGGAGTTCCGGCGACGCGTGCGTGCCTCCGGGATCCGAGGCGTGCTGCAATCTTTCGCCTCTCCCCGGCAGGAGACCGTCGTCGCGCTCGGAGGAATCGACTTCCGGATGGAAGCGGGCGAAAGCCTCGCCCTCATCGGCCCGAACGGCGCGGGTAAGAGCACCACGATCAAGACGCTGACGGGGATCCTCCATCCCACCTCCGGGACCGCCACGGTTCTGGGGATGGTGCCGTGGAAACAGCGCACCCAGCTCGCGCTCCAACTGGCCACGGTCTTCGGGCAGCGATCGCAGCTCTGGTTCCACCTCCCTGCCGGCGAGACCTTCGACCTGCTCGCACACATCTACGAGCTGCCGCGCGCGGAGTATCGGGCGCGGCGCGACGAGCTGATCGAGCGGTTCGATCTGGGGCCGCTCCTGGGAACGTCGGTGCGCAAGCTCAGCCTGGGACAGCGCATGCGGTGCGAGATCGCGGCGTCTCTGCTCCACCGTCCCCGGATCCTGTTCCTGGACGAGCCGACGATCGGTCTCGACGTCATCGCGAAGCAGACCATCCGGGAGCTGATCCGCGAGCTGAACCGGAACGAGGGCGTGAGCGTGCTGCTCACCTCGCACGACGCAGGCGACATCGAGCATCTCTGCAAGCGCGTCATCGTGATCAACCACGGTGTGATCGCCTTCGACGACCGGGTGAGCACGCTCCGGCGCCGCCATCTCCAGAAGAAGGTGATCCGGATCCGCCTCAATGAGAGCTCCGTGACCTTGCCGGCCCTGGCTCACGTCGAGGTGCTCTCGCGCAGCGACTACGGCGCCAAGCTGGAGGTCGATACCCGGGAACGGGCGGTGGCGGAGGTGATGGCCGAGCTCGGCACGCTTCCGCTGGCCGACATCACGATCGAGGATCCCCCGATGGAGGAGATCATCGCGGAGATCTATGCGGCACGCTCTACCGCCGCGCGCGGAGTGAGCGAACCGTGAGCGCGTCGTCGTCCCTGCTCGGGATCCCCCGGCTCCTCCGCAAGACGGTCGCGGTCGCCGAGGTCACCGTGGCTTCCCAGCTCGCGTACGTCGGGGAGCAGCTCGTCCGGACGATCTTCCTCGTCCTCATCCTCTACACCTTCACGCAGCTCTGGAACGCGACCAACCGGTTCCAGGACGTGGAGGCGGTGACGGGACTCTCCATCGCCCAGCTCATCTGGTACCTGGTTTTCACCGAGTCGATCCTGCTTTCGGCGCCGGGTCTGCGCGGCACGCAGGTAGACGAGGACGTGAAGTCCGGGGATCTCGCCTATCGTCTGGCCAAACCGATTCCCTATCCGTTCTTCCAGCTGGGCGCCGACGTCGGCAGTCGTGTCTTCCGGTTCGCGATCAACCTCGTCGTGGGGTGTCTCGTCGCGTTGGTGGTCGTGGGACCGATCCGGCTTTCGCCGCTCTCCGTCGCCGCCGCGGTCGGGTTGACCCTGACCGTGTTCGTCGCGGACTGGGTCTGGATCTTCTCCATCTCGCTGCTCTCGTTCTGGGTCGAGGATACCTTCGGACTGCATCTGCTCTACCGACGACTGCTCATGCTCCTGGGCGGCATGCTCCTTCCACTGGAAGCCTATCCGGAGTGGCTCGCGGCCATCTGCCGCAAGCTGCCCTTTGCCTATCTCGTCTACCACCCGAGCCGCCTCTTCGTGCAGCACGAGCCGTCGGGATTCGGTCATGCGCGCCTCATGGTCCTGCTCATCGGCGTGGTCGGCCTGCTCCCGCTTTGGACGCTCTATCGCTTCGGGCTGCGACGCGTGAGCGCGCAGGGGGGTTGATCCGTGACGCCCGATTCTCCACGCACCGGATCCGTGCGCACCGATGCCCGCGGGTCCGAATCGCCCCGGAAGCAACCTCGCTCCCGTCTGCGCGTCTGGAGTGGGTTCGCCCGAGCCTACGCGCTGGCGAACCTCCAGAGCGCTTTGGAATACCGGGTCTCCTTCGCGACCCAGGTTTTCGCGATGATGCTCAACGACGGGATGTGGCTGGTCTTCTGGCTGGCCTACTTCGACAAGTTCCAGGTCGTCGAGGGATGGGGACGGGCGGACATCGTCACGCTCTGGGCGGTCGTCGCGGCCAGCTTCGGACTGGCGACGACCGTCTGCGGCAACCTCTTCCGTCTCGCCGGACTGATCGTGCGCGGCGAGCTGGACATTTACCTCGCGCTACCGAAGCCGGTGCTCCCCCACATGCTGATGAGCCGCATGAGCGTCACCGCGCCCGGCGACGTGCTGTTCGGCGTCATCGGATTCGGCTTGCTCGTGCATCCGACGCCGGGACAGTGGATCCTGTTCCTGAGCTCGATCCTGACCGGCAGCATCATCTTCGTGGCCTTCGGCGTGGTCTCGCAAAGCCTATCGTTCTGGCTCGGGAACGCGGAAGGGGTCGCGGAACAGCTGACCAACGCGTTGATCAACTTCTCGACCTATCCCACGCCGATCTTCCGGGGCGTGGTCAAGCTCGCACTCTTCACGCTGCTTCCCGCGGGGTTCATCGCCTACCTTCCGGTCCAGCTCTTCCGAGAGTTCACCTGGCTCCGGCTGGCCGCGCTTTGGGGCGTGGCGGCGCTTGCCTTGACGCTGGCGGTGATGGTCTTCCGTGCGGGACTACGACGCTACGAGTCCGGCAACCTCGTCCTCACCCGCCAGTAGCGAAACAGGAGTGGCTCGGCGCGCCTCGGACTCGCGCCGATCGGACCGGTTCAGGCCGCCGCGCGGTGGTCGGCGTCCCGGTCGGATCCGGAGTGCGCCGCCGCTTGCCGCTTGCCCGCGATCTCCAGGGCCGCGACGCGGAATCCCTCCACCAGGGTCGGGAAGTTGAAGATGTTGTCCCGATAGACGTCGACCGGGGTGCCCGCGAGCATCCCCATCTGTCCGACGTGGACCAGCTCGGTCGCGCCCTCGCCGACGACATGGACCCCGAGAATCTGCTCGCCCGCGGCATCGGCCACCAGCTTGAGGAACCCGTCGGTATCGCCGGAGATCTGCCCGCGCGCAAGCTCTTCGAATCGGGCGTGACCGACGAGGACCTGGCCGTGCTTCGCCCGTGCCTGTTCCTCGGTGAGCCCGACCGCCGCCATCTCGGGGATGGTGTAGATCCCGACCGGGAGCATCTCCAGCGGCATGCCCTCGTCCAGGTCGAGCGCGTGGCAAACGGCGCGGCGTCCCTGCTCCATGCCTGCGGACGCGAGCGAGGGGGGTCCGATGACGTCCCCCACGGCGTAGATGTGCGGCACGACCGTCTGGCAGTGCTCGTTGACTTCGATCAGCCCGCGCTGGTTGACGGTCAGACCGGCCATCTCGAGACCGAGCCCGTCCACGGCGGAAACACGACCGAGCGCGACGAGGACCTTTTCACTCTCCAATCGCTGGCCCTTCTCCGTCGTCGTCACCGCGGCGTCGAAGCCGTTCCAGGCGACCTCGACGGCGCGATCCTCCGCCAGGAATCGTCCAC
>JAGQHR010000335.1 GCA_020431745.1 Candidatus Eiseniibacteriota bacterium | reverse complement strand
TATCCCGCGGATGCGATGATCGGGCAGCGGGTGGAGCGTTTGCACGACCCGGCGGAGCTGGCCAGCCAGGCCCAGGCCGCGGAGGCCACGGTCGGTCGCCCACTCCAAGCCGGCAACGAGGCCCTCCGGGCCAAGCCGCTCGCCGGACAAGCGGAGACGATCGAATGCCACTACCTCCATCGTGAGGGGTGGCGCGTGCCCGTGTCGGTCTCGCTGACCGCGGTCCCTACCTCGGACGAGTCGCCGCCGGATCTGCTCGCGATCGCCCAGGACATCACGATCCGCAAGCGGGCCGTCGCCGCGCTGATGGAGGCGAAGGCGGCCGCGGAGCAGGCGACGCGCGCCAAGACCGAGTTCCTCACCAACATGAACCACGAGATCCGCACGCCCATCAACGGGATCATCGGCATGACCGGATTGCTGCTGGGCACGGAGCTGACCGACGAGCAACGGGACTACGCCAACACCGTGAACATCTCGGCCGATGCCCTGCTCGACATGGTGAACGAGGTCTTCGACTTCGCGAACGCCGTGGAAGGCAAGCTCACTCTGGAAGAGACCGAGTTCGAGCTGGAATCACTCGTCGATGAGACCATGGACATCGTGGGACCGAAGGCCCGACGCAAGAACATCGAGCTGGCCTGGTACCTGAGCCCCGAGCTTCCGGCGCTGGTGTGGGGCGACCCCGGGCGAATCCGTCAGGTGCTGCTCTATCTGGTGTCGAACGCGATCAAGTTCACGCACTTCGGCGCCGTCGTCGTTCGCATCCGGCGCGAGGTCGGACCTGGACCGTCCCCCGATCCTGATCTCTGTTGGATTCGCATCGCCATCACCGACACCGGTGTCGGCATCCCGGAAAAGCGCCACCGAGAGGTGTTCGATTCCTTCTCGCAGCTCGACGGCACGACGACCCGGGTCAAGGGAGGAGCCGGACTCGGTCTCGCGGTCACCCGGCAGCTCGCCGAACTGATGGGGGGAACGATTCACTTCAAGAGCCGCCCGGACGAGGGATCGACCTTCTGGGTCACCCTCCCGCTGCGCACCTCGGAGCTGGGTCGTCGGCACGGTCCGAAGTGCACGCAACCGCTCCCGCCGCATCCCCTCCTCCTCGTGACGAGCGACCCGACCCAACGCCAGATCGTCGAGGAACATCTGCGCCTGTGGAGTGCGCACTGGACGACGGCCTCCTCACCGGGCGAGGTGAGCGTCGCGCTCAAGATGGCATCGGAGCCGGTCGCGGCCATCCTGGTCCAACACGATCCCGACTCATCGTGGATCGAAATCGGCCGGATGGTCCGCAACGATCGCAATCTCGCAGGGACTCCGCTCCTGCTGCTGACCAAAGAGTCCGGTCTGGCGTCGCGGGCAGCGGCCGTGCAGGCCGGGTATTCGGAAACGCTGGTCTCTCCGTTGCGACCGGGCACGCTCCGGCTGGCGATCGCGACGCGCCTGGTCGGCGAGGACTATGCGGCCGACGGGAGCTCCCTGCCCAAGCTTTCGCGCCAGGACCGACGCGCTCGCGCGCAGTACCGTCTGCTGGTGGTCGAGGACAATCCCGTGAATCAGAAAGTTGCGCGCGCCATCCTTGGCCGCCTCGGCTACCGGGCCGATTGTGTCGCCAACGGCCACGAAGCCATCGACGCGATCTCCTCGTTGCCCTACGACCTCGTCTTCATGGATTGCCTGATGCCGATCATGGACGGATACCAGGCGACGTCCGCGATCCGCCAACATCATCCCTCCCTGCCCATCATCGCGATGACCGCGAACACGCGCGACGGGGATCGGGACCGGTGCTTGACCGCCGGGATGAGCGACTACATCTCCAAGCCAGTCCGTCCCGAGTCGATCGGCAAGGTGCTCCAGCGCTGGCTGCCGGGCACCTCGCACCGCGCGGCCTGACGGGCGCCTCCTCGTAGCGTAGGATCCCCCGGAGGACCGGGCGGCATTCGCCCCGGCCCGACCGACGCCGCCGGAACGACCCGGTCGGCACCCACGGGTGGCTCTTTTTTTGATGCGACGCGAGGACCAGCGAACAGCCGACCCTCGATCCATTCCGATTCTGGAACGGCTCGATCGGGGGGAGTCGACCGAGGCCCTGCTTCCCGAGCTCTACCAGGAGCTGCGTGGCCTCGCGCGTCACTACATGCAGCACGAGCGGAGCAGCCACACGCTGCAACCGACCGCGTTGGTGCATGAGGCCTACCTGCGTCTGCTGGGTGAGCAAGCAGCGCAGTCGCGGACGCGTCTGCAGTTCCTGGCCGCCGCGTCGCGCGCGATGCGACAGATCCTGATCGAACATGCGCGCGCCCGTGGCCGCCACAAGCGCGGGGGCGGCCGGACCCGGGTATCGTTGCACGACGATCACTGGGCAGCCGAAGAACCGATCGACGATCTGATCGCGATCGGAGACGGGCTGGAAGCCCTGGCCGCCGAACATCCCCGCCAGGCAAAGGTGGTCGAGCTTCTCTACTTCGGGGGACTGACGGCCGCCGAAGCTGCCGAGGTCCTCGATGTGACGAGCCGAACGGTCGAGCGCGACTGGAAGGCGGCACGCGCCTGGCTCGCCCAGAGGATTCTCGCGCCGCACCCCGCACCGTCCGATCCGGCAGGTCCGGGGGGGCCGGAGCGACGGCGGCCGGCCGATCAGTTCCTCACGCTCCCACCACGACCGATCGCAACAACGTCCACCGAACCGACGCACCCGATCCGGATCGGTCGCTACCGCGTGCTCGACGAGCTGGGGCGCGGATCCGGCGGCGTCGTCTATCGCGCGCACGATGATGATCTGGCCCGTGACATCGCGATCAAGGTACTTCCCCAGGCGCGGGGACGAGATTGGAGCGACCGGTTGCGACGCGAGGCCCGGATCCTGGCCGCGCTCAATCACCCCAACATCGCCACCGTATACAGTCTGGAACACGAAGAAGACCGTCTCTTCGTGACGATGGAGCTCGTTGCCGGACACACTCTCGAACAGCTTCTGCGCGCCGGAGCGCTTCCGGTCCCGTTTTCCGTCGAGCTCGCCCGGCAGATCGCCCGCGCACTGGAGGCGGCCCGCAAGCAGGGCGTCGTCCACTGCGATCTCTCGCCCGCGAACGTGAAAATCGGCCCGGACGGCATGGTCAAGGTCCTCGATTTCGGACTCGCGCGCGGTCTGCACGCGGAGGCCGATCCACAGGAGGACAAGTTCCTCGCGGGCACGCCGGGCTACCTCAGCCCGGAGCAGATCGCCGGGCAGGAGCCCGATCATCGCGCTGATGTCTGGGCTCTCGGCTGTCTCCTCTACGAGTGCCTCTCCGGTCGAGCGGCCTTCCCGGGCGACCGTCCGGTGGAGCGTCTGGCGGCGGCCCAAGAGCGCGATCCCGACTGGAGCGCACTGCCGACGGAGCTGCCACGGCGTCTGCGAGAGCTGCTCGCCCTCTGTCTCCAAAAGGATCCCGACTCCCGGCTCGACACCGTGCGGATCGCGCGCCGGGAGCTCGAGGAGGAACTCGCACGCTTCCGTTCCCCGGAGCCCGCGCCCCGACCGAGCTCCTACCGTCACAATCTCCCCGTGCCCACGGATGCGTTCGTCGGACGTGAGCGGGAGCTGCAACAGATCGTCGATCTCCTCGCGGGCGCGGCCGATCACACAGCCGACCGTCCACCCCGGCTCGTCACTCTGGTCGGCGCCGGCGGGTGCGGAAAATCGCGCCTCGCGATCGAAGTGGGCTGGAAGCTCTCCCCCCTGGTGCCGGGGGAGGTGCGCTTCGTCGACGTATCGTCGTGCCGCGATCGCGCCCAGGCCGTCCGCGCGCTCGCGCTCGCATCGGGTGTGCGTGAGTCTGCGGGCCAGGATCTGCTGGACGCCATCGATGAGGACCTCGCAGAGAACGCGACGCTCCTCCTCTTCGACGGGTGTGAGCATCTGGCGGAACCGCTGGCTCGGCTCTTCGCGCACGTCCTCAACATGCATCCCGAAGTCAGGATCCTCGCGACCAGTCGCGAGCGGATGCGGCTTCCCGGCGAGCTGCTCTGCGAGGTGAAGCCACTCTCGATACCCCGGGGAGGCACCAAACAGGATGTCCTGGGAAGCGACGCGGGACGCCTCTTTCTGGGACGCCTCGAGGAGATCACGAGGCACCGGCCCAGGCCGCCCGACTATCGCTCGATTGCGGAGATCTGCCGTCATTTGGACGGCATCCCGCTCGCGATCGAGCTCGCGGCCGCCCGCACCCGCACGCTGCCCCTGGCGGAGATCGCGCAACGGCTCGACGACCGGTTCCGCCTGCTGACCTCCGGAAGCCGCACCGCCCAGCCCCGGCATCGCACGCTCCGGGCGATGGTCGATTGGAGCCACACGCACCTCACGGAAGTCGAGCAACGCTTCTTCCGCCGGCTCGCGGGATTCGCCGGATCCTTCTCCTTGGCCGCCGCCGAGTCGGTTTGTGCGGGCGAGGGAATCGAAGAGTGGCAGGTCCTGGATCTGTTGACCGCGCTCATCGACAAGTCGCTCGTCGAGGTCCAATCGGACGGTGAGCACAGCGTGCGGTATCGGACCTTGGAGACGATCGCCCACTACGCGCGCGAGCGGTTGGAGGAAGCCGCTGAGTCGGTCATGGTGCAGCGCCGTCTTCTCGACCGCGTCCGCGAGTGGACGACGGAGCTGGCCCCGCATCTGAAGGGTGCCGGGGTTCGGGCCAAGCTGGACGAGCTGGCGCGCGACTATCCCAACCTGATGCGGGCCCTCGAGAGTGCGCTGGCCTTGGACGAGATCGGTGCCGGCCTCGAGATCGTCGCCGCGCTCGACGCATTCTGGACGGTGCGAGG
>JAGQHR010000334.1 GCA_020431745.1 Candidatus Eiseniibacteriota bacterium | reverse complement strand
GTACCACTCGCCGGCCATCTTGTTGATACCGTTCACATCGACCGGTTGGCTCGGGTGCTGCTCGTCCACCGGGAGATAGCTCGGACGTCCGTACTGCTGCCGCGTTCCGGCGAAGACGATCCGGATGTCGGGATTGTGCTGGCGGCAGGCTTCGAGAATGCTCAGCTGCGCCCGGCAGTTGATCTCGAGGTCGGTGAAGGGGTCCTGCATCGAGTCGATGTGACTGACCTGACCGGCGAGATTGAAGAGGTAGGTCTGGCCGCGTACGAGGTACTTCATGGCATGCGGGTCGCGGACGTCGGCGATGTTGACCCGTACCCGGCCGTCCAGTCCGGCGATGTTCTCGAGGTTCCCGCCGTACTCCGGAATCAACGAATCGACGATCGTGACCTGCGCGCCCAGCGCGACCAGCCGATGCGCCAGGTTCGATCCGATGAAGCCCAGTCCCCCTGTCACGAGGATCGGCTGATCCCGGTAGGCGTCGAGCGAATCCGTCATGCCCCCTCCGTCTTCCGTGCGCTCTGGTCGGGGCGTCGCTTCGGTTCCGTCACGAACACCTTCCACCAGAACCCGAGCATACCGAGGAGCACGCGCGCGACGCGGGAGAAGTTGAAGAATTGCGAGCGGCCGTGCATCCGGTAGAAATGATGGACGGGCACTTCGGTGATGCGGAATCCCGCGCGATGGATGCGGGTCATGAGCTCGACGCAGATCAGGCCGGAGTCGTACTCCAACTTCACCCGATCGAAGACCGTGCGGCGGATGAGCCGGAAGTCGCAATCCACGTCGCGGATGGGGAGCCGGAAGATCGTCCGGGTGAACCAGTGGTAGGCCCGCCCGACGATGATGCGATGGAACGGGTCGGAGCGCCGGATTTTGTAGCCGTTGACGAGATCCGTGCCGGTCCGCTTCTCCCAGAGGAGTGCGAGCTCGCGCACGTCGTACTGCGCGTCCCCGTCGGTGTAGAAGACGAAGTCCTTGGTGGCGGCGGCGAAACCGCTCTTGAGGGCACCGCCGTAGCCGCGGTTCTTGGGATGAACGACCACGCGGAACGTCTTCGGATAGATCTCGCTGAGCTCGGCCAACACCTCGGAGACGTGATCGGGGGAGGCATCGTTGACCACGATGACCTCGAAGTCGTCGGTGAGAGCGCGAGCGGTACGATGGGCCACCGCGACCATGGTGGCTATCGTTCCCCAGTCGTTGTACGCGGGGAAGAAGATGGAAAGACTCTCGCGTCTGCCTGTGCTCACCGGCGCCACTCCGCCCTCGTACGCGACCGCCCATTCGCCACCCGAGCGCGGCGGGCAGCTCCCACCGCGCACGCTCTCCGACCCGGCTCCTTCCCGAGCGCACGAGAATCCGGAGCGCGCGGGGGCCGAGGCGAGGCCGACGCGCCCAATCGCAGCAGACTATCAGCCGGGAAGGAACGGGTCAATCGCAACTCCTGTATCACCTTACGGCGATGGGCGGCCCTTTCTTGACCCGCGCGCGCTCCGGGGTATCCTGGAGCCGGCAAAGCACTTAGAGCCGGCCGTTCGCGAGCCCGGTTTGCGGAGGGCCTGCTACAGTGGAGCCTGGCGTTGGCGCGGGGGAACCGTCCCCGGACGCCCGGGTTGTGTCCGGCTGGTGTCCGGTTCGAGAGAGGATGTCTGATGTTGACGTGGCTTCGTGCCTTGGGGTTGGCGGCGCTGTTGCTCGCGCCCGGGTGTGGTGGTGGAGATCCGGTGGTCCTTACGGTCGGTCCGAGAACGGTGACCGTATCCCAGTTCGAGCAGTCCTTCTGGCAGGCAGCGGCGCACGACTCCACGCTGGGTCCGGATCTGGCCGGTCTGCAGAAGTACGCCGATCAGCGGGTGGAGGAGCTCCTGATCCTGGTCCTCGCCGAAAAGGCCGAGCCGGAGTTGGAGTACGTCCGCCAGGATCGTCTGGAGGGCTACCGCGAACAGCTCATGGTCGAGCATCTCCGGGACGTGGAATACGGGGACGCCTATGACGTCACGGACAAGGATCTCGAGCGGGCCTACGAGCTTCTCGGAACGCGGCGCAAGCTGCGCCTGATCCAGCTTCCCAGCGAACAGGAAGCGCGTGAAGTGCAGCGCGCGCTGCGTGAGGGGGCCGCCTTCGCGCGAGTCGCCGAGCATCGCTCCGTGGATGAACGCACCAAGGCCAGCGGGGGGGAGCTGGGGTGGCTCACCTACACCGATCTTCCTCCCGAGGATCAGGATGAGGTCTTCACGCTCGCTCCCGGGGAGCGGACGCGCATCCTGCCACGCGGGGATACTTTCGTGATCTACCAGGTCGACGAGGTGGAGCCGAACCAGGCCCGCGGGACGCTCGAGGCGGAGAAGTCGAAGCTCGAGCAGGGGATCATCCACCGACGCCTCCTCCAGAGCAGGCGGGATTACGAGACCCGGCTCCTCGAGCAGTATCACTACCAGCTCAATCCGGCGCAGGTCGCCTGGCTCACTGTCTATATGCGGGAGAAGACGGCGAACGCGATTCGCGGAGCCGATGCGATCGCGCAAGCGGAGGAACGGGATGGCATGCTCTGGTCGCCATCGCAGATCCCGTGGGAGGGCATGCCGGTCGCGCCCGCCGACACGGGTCGGGTCGTTGCCACGTTCGATCCACCGGACGGTCGGGTCGTCCCGCTCCTGGTTTTCGACCAGCTCATGACCAAACCGATTCCGACCTGGCCGCTCTTCAAGACGACCGCCGACGTCGAGGCGCTCATCCGGTCGCTCGTCCTGGAGCGGCTGGAGGTGCGGGAGGCGACCAATCGCGGCTACGGGGAGCTTCCGGAGATCCAGTACCAGGTGCAGCTCCGCGAGGACGAGATTCGACGGCGCCAATACCTCCGCAACGAGTACCGCGATCCCCTGCGGCCCGACTCATTGGAGATCGAGGCGTCCTACCGGCAGCGGATCCGCGAGTTCACGACGCCGGAGTCGCGAGTGTTCGTCGCCCTCAACGTGAAGACCGAGGAAGGGGCCGCGAAGGCGGCCCGCCTGCTCCGGAGCGGGATGCCACTCGACGAAATCAAGAAGCAGTTCGCCCCGGCGGATTCGTTCTTCTCGACGCCGCCGACGGGGACCGCGCCGATGGTCGAGGGGGCCTCACCGCGGCTGGATGACGTTCTCTTCGCGTTGCGGCTGAACGAGGTTTCCGAGCCGGTCTCGATCGGCAACAGCTGGACGGTGGGCCAGCCGATCCGGATCATCCCGGAGTCGGTGCAGCCGCTGGAGGAGGTCCGCGGCAAGATCATCGCCACGATCGTCGACCGACGACAGGAAGAGGAGCTGGCGAAGGCGCTCGCAGAAGCGCGCAAGGAGTACCCGATCTCGATCAATCAGTCGGCGCTCGCCAAGGTGCGGCCGCGCAAACCTCGTTGATCCGTGAGGCGCCTTCGATCGATAGGGGAGACGCGGTGCTCACGGACCGGTTCGTCGCTCGGAATCAGCGGAGGAGGGCGCGCTCCAGCAGGTTGATCCTCCAGGGCGCGGCCAGGAACGCTTTCAACACGATGTCGGTGAAGGCCAGCGTGACCGCCCAGAGCAGGAGCTGGCGGAATCCCGGCCCGTCCCAGCCGGAGCGCCGCAGCACCCGCGCATGGAACAGATGGGCCATCGCGATTGCGCCGACGATGAACCCCACGACGCGGAACACCGACCAGATCGGCCACCCGAAGAGGCTGCCGATCAGCGGATGCGCTCCCATCAGCACCAGTGAGCCCACGTAGTAGTTCATGTAGCCCAGCAGGATCGACCCCAGGAAGAGCCCGCCGAGTCCCGCGGTCACGACGGAGGCGAGCAGCGTCGCTCCGAAGTGGGAGGCGTGCTGGGGCAGGAAGAGGTGGGGATCGTCCTCGGCACCGTCCCCCGTCTCGATGTAGTGGAACATCTCGATCCGGTAGGCCTCGCCGCGCGGAATCGCCTCGGCCGCCGCGGAGTGTGCGTGGATCGCGACCTCGACGGTGCAGATCGAAACCACCAGCGCCCAGAACGTCATGTGCCGGACGGCCCCGCCCAGGTCCGAACGCTCGAGATCGCGCCAGAGCACCGGAAAGCAGAGGCCGGTCTGCACGACCGGGGTGATCCAGGGGACTCCGGCAAGCGCCGTCGCCGTGCCGATCACCGCCGCTGCGATCAGATAGCCGTAGACTCTCGGGCCCGCCACTAGGCCCCCTTTCCGATCGCGTACTTGAGGAGGTACGACAGGATGAAAGCGATTTGGGCGCCGAACATCATCATGTACATGTGTCGCCACGAAATGTGGTTCTCGGTCCGAGCGAGCTCTTCGGGATCGCGCAGGATCAGATACACCGTGTACGCACCCCAGCAAGCCAGGCCTACTCCCATGATGTCCAGCATCCAGGGGACGCCGGTGAGGACGCCCAGGTGCACGCCCAGCGGGATGAGGAGGAAGGGGATCACGAAGAACGGCGAGATCATCCAGGCGGCGCGCCGTGGGCCGTACTTGATCGGAAGCGTGATGCAGCCACCGGCGAGATCGCCCTTCATGTCGGCGAAGTCCTTGGTGGTGGACGCTCCCAAGAGGAAGGTTCCGAAGATGAGGCCGATGTACCAGGCCTCGCCGCCCACCTCGGTCACACTCCGGACGGTCGACCAGCCGGCTACTTTGAGCAGCACCCCGCGCGGGATCGCGATCGTCAGGTTCGCGAGGATCGCGTTGGATTTGGTCCGCAACGGAGGCACCGAATAGACGACGGTCAGGACCGCGGCTGCCGACGCCAGGAAAAAGCACTCCAGATTGACCAGAAGCGCCAGGCCAAGCGCGAGTACGTAGAACA
>JAGQHR010000333.1 GCA_020431745.1 Candidatus Eiseniibacteriota bacterium | reverse complement strand
GCGCGGCCGACGATCCGATCCGATTGGGGCAGGAACCTTCTCTGGCGTTCGCCCCGACCACCGTCTCGTCCATCGACCTGGCGGGGACCCTGCCGCGGCTCTGGGTCTATTTCCTGGGCGTCTTCGGACCCAACGGACCGCTCCCGTTGCACCTGACGGACTACGCGCGCGAACGACTGCGCGCGCATCGGGACCCCACGTTCAGCCGCTTTGCGGACGTGTTCCACCACCGTTTCCTCAGTCTCTTTTATCGGGCTTGGGCCGACACGCAACCGACCGTCAGCTTCGACCGTCCGGAAGAGGATCGGTTCGCCGCCTACGTCGGTGCCCTGTTCGGGCTGGGGATGGGATCGTTGCGGGGGCGCGATTCCTTGGCCGATCAGGTCAAGCTCCACTTCGCGGGACGGCTCGCCGCGCAGAGCAAGAGCGCGGAGAACCTGGAAGCAATGGTTGCCGCCTATTACGATTTCCCGGCCCGGGTCGAGCAGTTCGTCGGACAGTGGATGGACTTGCCGGCGGATTCCCTCTGGCATCTCGGTTCCGGAGCGCCGCTGGGAGCGGGGGCGACGCTCGGCTCGCGCGTGTGGGACTGTCAGAGCAAGTTCCGCATCGTTCTGGGACCGCTCACCTACGAGCAGTATCAGGGCCTGCTGCCGGGCACCGCGGGTCTCGGCAGATTGGTCGCGCTGGTGCGCAACTTCATCGGGGACGAGCTGGACTGGGACGTCAATCTGATTCTGCGGGCCGATGCTACCCCGCCGTTCCGACTGGGTGAGTCGGGTCGGCTCGGGTGGACGACTTGGCTGGCCGGCAAGCCGCGCCGCGAGTCCCGCGACGAGGCTCTGTTCACGCCGCTGCATCACGCCGCGTGATCGGAGCTCGAGCACAGGTCTGAGCGCTGCGGCGCTCGGAGAGAACGCTGACCCCGAGCACAGGGTGCTCGTAGCAAACAGGAGTCGTCGATGGCTGAGATCAATCGCGTTGCACTGTTCGGCAAGCTCAACAGCCTGGGCTACCGGGCCATCGAGTCCGCCACCGTGTTCTGCAAGATGCGTGGCAATCCCTATGTGGAGCTTTCCCACTGGCTCCACCAAATCCTCCAGCTCCAGGATTCCGACCTCAAACGGATCCTGACCCACTACGGGATCGAGCCCGCTCGGCTGGTGGCCGATCTCCAGGCTTCGCTGGATCGGCTTCCGCGCGGCTCGACCGCCATCTCCGATCTCTCCGCGCATCTCGAGGAGGCGACCAAGGAGGGTTGGATGTGGGCGACCCTGCTTTTCGGCGACAGCCAGGTGCGGACCGGGTATCTGGTCGTCGGGATGCTCAAGACCCGCGAGCTCCGCAACGCGCTCTTCGCGGTCTCGAAGGAGTTCGAGAAGATCAAGGTCGAGGATCTGACCGACAAGTTCGACAAGATCGTGGCCGGCTCTCCCGAGGATGCGCTCTCCGCCAACGACGGGTTCCAGGTCGGCGGCGGCGCGGCGCCGGGAGAGGCGAGCGGCGCGATCCCTCCTGCGCAGATGGGGAAGCAGGAGGCGCTCAAGCGCTTCACCGTCGACATGACGGAGCAGGCCACGAACGGCAAGATCGACCCGATCGTCGGGCGTGACGAAGAGATCCGGCAGATCGTCGACATCCTGATGCGGCGCCGGCAGAACAACCCCATCCTCACCGGTGAGGCCGGCGTCGGCAAGACCGCGGTCGTCGAGGGGTTCGCGCTCCGGATCGCGCGCGGCGACGTTCCGCCTAGTCTGGCGGATGTGCGGCTCCTCTCGCTCGACATCGGACTGCTCCAGGCCGGTGCGAGTATGAAAGGAGAGTTCGAACAGCGGCTGCGCCAGGTCATCGAAGAGGTCCAGGCGTCGCCCAAACCGATCATCCTCTTCGTGGATGAGGCGCACACCCTGATCGGCGCGGGGGGGGCGGCCGGAACCGGCGATGCCGCGAACCTGCTCAAGCCGGCCCTCGCGCGCGGAACCCTGCGCACGGTCGCCGCGACGACTTGGGCCGAGTACAAGAAGCACATCGAAAAGGATCCTGCGCTGACGCGACGGTTCCAGGTCGTCCAGGTCGACGAGCCCAGTGAGGATCGCGCCATCCTGATGATGCGCGGGGTTGCGTCCACGCTCGAGAAGCATCACAAGGTGCAGGTGCTGGACGAAGCTCTGGAGGCCGCGGTCAAGCTCTCGCACCGCTACATTCCCGCGCGGCAGCTTCCCGACAAGTCGGTCAGCCTGCTCGACACGTCGGCGGCGCGGGTCGCGATCAGCCAGCACGCCGTTCCGCCAGAGGTCGACGATACCCGCAAGCGGATCGAGGCCCTGGAGACCGAGCTCGCCATCATCGGACGGGAGGAAGCGGTCGGCGTCGAGGCCGGAGAGCGGCGCCGGCGGGCCGAGGAGTGGCTCGGACGCGATCGTGCCCACCTCTCCGGGTTGGAAGAGCGTTGGCAGAAGGAGAAGGGGCTGGTCGAAAAGGTCCTGGAGATCCGAGCCAAGCTCCGCGGCAACACCGAGCCGGTCGAAGGGACCGCGAGCGATCTCGAGAAGGCCGCCGCGCAGACCGCCGAGGTCGAGAAGTCCCCGGTGGCCCGCCCCGCTGTCACCGAAGAGGAGCGCGCCGAGCTCATGAAGCAGCTCCACGGGCTCCAATCCGAGCTCAGCGAGCTGCAGGGGGAGGCCCCCTTGATCCTACCCACGGTGGACGCGCAAGCGGTCGCATCCGTGGTCGCGGATTGGACGGGAATTCCGGTCGGTCGGATGGTCAAGAACGAGGTGGAAGCGGTGCTCAAGCTGGCGGACACGATCAACAAACGCGTGATCGGACAAGGCCACGCCATCGAGATGATCGCACGCCGGATCCAGACCTCCCGGGCTCAGCTCGACAATCCGAACAAGCCGATCGGCGTCTTCCTCCTGGCCGGCCCCTCCGGGGTGGGAAAGACGGAGACCGCCCTTGCGCTCGCCGAAGCGCTCTACGGCGGCGAGCAGAACGTCATCACCATCAACATGAGCGAGTTCCAGGAAGCGCACACGGTTTCGACGCTGAAGGGGGCGCCTCCCGGATACGTCGGCTACGGAGAAGGCGGAGTGCTGACGGAGGCGGTGCGGCGCAAGCCGTACTCGGTCGTTCTCCTCGACGAGGTGGAGAAGGCGCACTCGGACGTCCACGAGATCTTCTTCCAGGTCTTCGACAAAGGCATCATGGAGGACGGCGAGGGTCGGCTCATCGATTTCAAGAACACGCTGATCCTCCTCACCTCGAACGTCGGATCCGACCTGATCATGAACATGTGCAAGGATCCCGATCTCATG
The DNA here is from genome assembly GCA_020431745.1 of Candidatus Eiseniibacteriota bacterium. Classification (GTDB taxonomy): domain Bacteria; phylum Eisenbacteria; class RBG-16-71-46; order CAIMUX01; family CAIMUX01; genus JAGQHR01. The sequence continues at coordinate 1,497 of JAGQHR010000333.1, read as the reverse complement.
CCCGAGCCGGAGGGCATCGCGAAGGCACTGCGTGAGCCGATGCTCAAGGTGTTCCCGGCCGCGCTCCTCGGGCGTCTCGTGGTGATCCCGTACTATCCGCTGTCCGACGAGATGATCGGCAACATCGCGCGTCTGCAGCTTTCGCGCATCCAACGTCGCGTCGAGCAGAACCACCGCGTACCGTTCGCCTACGACGACGCGGTCGTCGACCTCATCGTCAGCCGGTGCACCGAGCTGGAGAGCGGCGGTCGCATGATCGATGCCATTCTCACGAACACCATGTTGCCGGCGATCAGTCGCCACTTCCTCGAGCGGATGGTCGAGGGACGGCCGGTCGAGCGTGTACAAGTGCAGGTCGCAGACGGCGATTTTGCCTATTTCTTCGGCGAGTAACATACGGGGCGGCTCGGGCCGGATGCCCGGGCCGGTCCCGATTCCGTTATCCCTCATGGATTTCCGGTACTAACGGCCGGAGAGCGTCCGAGGTCAAGAAGTCGTGCCAATCCCCGATAACAGAAGACGGGGGTCAGCAGCATGGGGCAGAGCCGCGCACGCCGTGTCGACATGGGTTCCCGCCTCTCCAGCCTCATCGAAGCGATGCAGGCGGGGGTGCTCGTCGAAGACGAGCGGGGACGCATTGCCGTCATCAATCGCGAGATGTGCGGGATCTTCGGCTTCGTCGAGGAACCGGCCGATCTGACCAATCGCCCGGCCGCCGACCTCATCGATCGGATCGCGGAGACGACCCGCCTTCCCGACGACTTCCGTGGCCGACTCCACGAGCTCACCACCCGCCGCGAGCCGATGCGCGGGGAAGAGATCGTCCTCCTGGACGGACGTATCCTCGAGCGGGACTACCTCCCGATTTGGGAGGACCACTTCTACAGCGGTCACCTCTGGGTCTATCGCGACATCACCCGGCGCAAACGGATGGAGATCCGACTTCAGGTCCACCGGGAGGCCTTGGCCATGCTCGCCCGCTCGGCGCCGCTCACTCAGGTGCTCGAGACTCTGCTGCGGGGAACGGAACGGGTCGAGCCGGGAATGCTCGGCTCGATCCACCTCTACGATCCCGGCACCGAGTGCCTGCGGGATCCGATCGCGCCGTCGCTTCCCAAGGCGTACAACCAGGCGGTGGCGGTGGTGCCGATCGGTCCGTCCGCCGGCTCGTGCGGGACGGCCGCGTGGCGACGGGATCGGGTCGTCGTGACGGACATCGCGAGCGATGCTCTGTGGGCCGCGGACCCAGAGAGGGCGCTCGGGCACGGGCTGCATGCGTGCTGGTCCCAGCCGATCTTCGGATACCGGAAGGGTCTGTTGGGCACGCTGGCGATGTACTACCGCGAGCCGCGGGCTCCCGGGATCCACGAGGTGGACCTCATCGAGTCCGCGGCGCAGATCGCGGGGATTGCGATCGAGGGCAGTCGAGCCCAGTCCGAGCTGGCCTCCGCGCGGGATCGCGCGCTGGCCGCGGCGCGGGCCAAGTCCGAGTTCCTC
>JAGQHR010000332.1 GCA_020431745.1 Candidatus Eiseniibacteriota bacterium | reverse complement strand
GGACACCGCTCGAACCCGGCCCACCCAGAAACTTGTGCGGAGAAATGAAGATCGCATCGAGCGACGGATCCCCTTCCTCGCCCGGGCGCGGCGCCGGATTCATATCGATCTCGACATAGGGCGCGCTCGCCGCGTAGTCGAAGCACGCGATGGCCTCGTAGCGATGCAGGAGCCGTGCGATCTCGTGGACCGGAGTCCGCATCCCGGTGACGTTCGACGCCGCCGAGAACGAACCGATCCGCAGGCGGCCCTGGTACCGCGGGTCCTGCAAGAGCTCTTCGAGGTGTTGCAGGTCGACGCCGCCGTCCTGGCACAGCCGCACTTCCACCACGATGGCGAACCCCTGCCGCCAGGTCACTTCGTTGGAGTGGTGCTCGAACGGCCCCACGAACACGACCGGAGCCCGCTGCACGATCGCTCCCTCGATTTCCTCGATCCGGTCAGGCGGAAATGCCAGACGCAGCGCGTTGAGCAGCACGCGTCGCGTCGCGGGCGGAAGCGCGGTGCCCACGATCTGCTGCAGCTTTTCGATCGCGCCCGACGACCCAGTCCCGCAGGCGACGATGCGCCCGTCCGGCCCCGCGTTGACCGCGTCCTTGATCGCCGCCTCCGCCTGTCGCAGCAGACGGGTCATGGTCCTCCCCGTCATGTCGTCTTCGGTATGGGTGTTGGCGTAGTGACGCTGCACCTGCTGGAGATACCGCTCGACGAACGAAAGGCACCGTCCCGATGCGGTGTAATCGCAGTACACCATCGGCTTTTCCCCGAACGGAGTGGGGATCAGGGTGTCGGCACCGACGATCTCGGCGCGCAGACGTTCGAAGGTGAGGGGTTCTGGGATCATGTTCGCCGTCTCCCGATGGGCGAGCCGGGCTCGCATCCAACTCTCTGCCGGAGCCGTGCAGCGGCTCGTCGTCACTGTACGCGGAGGACCTTCGACTCCGCCAGACCTCGATCGGTCCGCACGGTGACGAAGTAGACGCCGGCTCCCACGTCCCGTCCGGACTCGTCGGTCCCGTCCCAGGCAAGGGTCGATCGGTCGTCCTCGGGGGCGTTGGTGTCCGCGTCGTTCCCGAGGACGCGCACGAGACGGCCCCGCACGTCGTGAACACCGGCCCAGCGCAGCGAGGTGCCGTCGCCCCCCGACCGCCAGGCGACTCGGACGACGTCACGGAACGGGTTCGGCCAGACGCGCACGCCCGAACGAACGTCGAACGCGCTTTCGGAAACACCGGCAGGGTCTTGCGCGTGGGCCACGAACACCCCGCTCCCCCATTCGATCTGATTGTTCCCCGCGGGCGTCAACGCGGCTGCGAACGCGACATCTCCCGCCGCGTTGATATCGACGCTGCCCCCGAAGACCGGGGAGCTGTCGTGCTGATCGATCCGCCCCGGCCCCAGATCCGTCGGCACCAGGTCGTGCTCGGTGACCACGCGCCGAAGATCGGTACCGTCGCCCACGAAGATCGCGCGCAGCCCCGACTCGTCGAAGGCGCGGAACGCCACCCAGCCCCGGTCGTTGATCACCGGACCGAAGAAATCGATCGAGCTGACCTCGGGATCCGCCGACGTCGCGATCGTGAGGGTGGTGGTGCCGTCCGACGCGAAGACCCCGCTCCCCTGGGCCAGGTTGGCGACGAACGCGACCCAGCCGTTGTCCGCGATCCCGACGCTGTTCTGGAAGCCGACGAACGGGGATCCGGGATCCCCATCGTCATCAACCGCGATGCGCGTGAAGCTGCCGTCGGCTTCATAGCGGCGGATCTCGTCCGGCTGCGACTCCGCGGTCGAGCCGAGACGGACCTTCCCGGCGAGCTGGGAAGCGTTGTTGAACTGCGCGACGAAGAGGAAGGCGATGCCGCCGCCTTCGGTCGCATACTGCGTCTGCGTGCCGCCGACATCACGGAGATAGGCCTGGAACGATCCCCGATCGGCCCGGAAGCCGATCTCGCCCGCATCGTTGATCTGCGGATCGGCGAACCCTTCGATTCCGAACGGTCCTCCGACCGGCACCGCCGGAACGGTCGCTCCACCGGAAGGGTCGTATCGATAGACGCCCTCGGACTGGAAGTCGAGCGACTGTTCGAACACCACCTGTCCCGCACCGTTGATGGACGCGTCGCCAAGCAGTCGATCGACCGGCGCCTGATAGACGACGGAGCCCGTTCCATCCCCGCCATACCACAGCCCGGCCCGCCCGGAGCCTCCGACGACGAGTAGCCGAATCGTCGCCACACCCTGATCGGACAGCGCGGGTGTCCCGCTGTTGAAGCTGCTGCCCGCGGGCAGATTGAAGCCGTCGACGATGTTGCTCCGGACCTGGAGTTGGAAGTCCGCGTACTCGGGCAGTGCTCCCCGGGCCGTCCCGCACCAGCCTGCCAAGAGAACACCTATCCCGATCGCTGCCGAGAAGCCGATGTCGCGCTGCGAAGCCAAAGGTCCTACCTCCCGGGAGATTCCGACGTTGCATCGGGCGGCCACCCGAAGAGTGTATCAGGGAGCGCAGCAGTAGGCGATGACCGCGGTCCCGGCGGGCTCGAGATCCGTCGATCCGGGAATGATCGCGCCCGCCGCATCGGTCAGTCGAATCCCGGAGACCGCGAGCGTCGATTCGCCGGAGCGACGAGCGATGAGATGTAGCACCGCCAAAGTGCCGGAACCGGAGCGACCTCGGCGCTCGCCGGTCTGCACCTCCGTGAAGCCGATCGAGATCTTCCCCGGCTCGGAAACCGCGAGGAACAAAGCATCGCCACTCGGAAAATCTCCTTTGCTGGCCACCGGCGCCGCGACGGTGAACAAGTCTGGGAGCTGCACCTCGAAGCTCGCGGAAAACACGTCGACGGCATTCGCAATTCGCACCTCGAGGTCGAAGACCCGACCCTGAGGCACCTCGACGGCGGCCGGAGACAACGAGATCTCGAGCGACTCATCCTCGGGGCGGGTGACGTCGTCGCCTCCCCCACAACCGATGCTCATCGCTCCGCCGATCAGGGCGGCCAGCCAGTACCCTCGCATGTGCGGACCTCCTCCGATCATCGGACGTGGACGAGACGCGCCGACGCCGCACCGCGTTCCGTCTCCAGACGCAGCCAATAGACGCCGCTCCCGAGCGGACGGCCTTCCCGGTCCCGGCCGTTCCAGACTTCGCGATGGAGTCCGGTCGTGAGTAGAATCGGCTCCCGCTGACAGACGACCCGTCCGGTGGCATCAAGGACTCTCACCGCGACCATCGCCGGCTCGCTCAGTCGGAACGCCACGCGTCCCTCGTCCCGGAACGGAATCGGACCGATCCCGACGATCGTCAAGCCGGGAACCGAGGGCGCGCCGTTCTCGAACGCGCCGAGCTGCGCCCGCATCGCCTCGGCGGACTCGCCGTCCATGCCGTCCAACGCGTCGAGGATCGCTCGCAGCGCTTCGCGGTGGGCGACCGGATCGATCTCCGCCACGATGGACGTTCCCACCGGCGTGTAGGTCCGACCCCAGTTCAGACCGATCGTGAGCAGATCGGCCATGTCCACGATGCCGTCTCCGTTGCCGTCGGCGAACGTCGCCTCGGTTGCGGGCCAAGCCAGAACCGGCTGCGCCGAAAACTCGAGCGAAGCGGAGGCGCGCGCCGGCCCACGCTCTCCCCAGCTCACGACCAGAGGCTCCACATCGGCGGCATTCACGACTCCGTTGCGATCGAGATCGCCGGGATGGACCTGCACCAGCTGCGGAAACCGATCGTCCTGGAAGCGTTGCCGGATCTCCTCCACTTCGGCAAAGAGATCGCGCACGCTGTCCAGGTGGTCCGCACCCTGCCCCAGCACGAGTGCGACGACGACGGTCTGCGGGCGTCCCGGAAACAACATGAAAGGCCCCGTGGACGTGAACATCTTGCGGTTGGCCCCGATCTCGTCAAGCCACCCCGTCCCCGTCAACGGATCCCCGGCGTACCAGAAAGGCGTCGGCTCCTGGTTCGTCGGATCCACCACCGGCTGGCCCTCCGCATCGAGTCCCCGCATGAAGGCCCAGGCCGAGTCCGGCCCGGCCGGATCCGCCCCGTTGACGTAGGACATGAACGCGGTCATCCCGAGCTCGACCGGAAGGTCCGGATCCTCGGGATTGTCGATGTTGGGTGTCTCGAGAAGTACGAAGCCGACTGCCGGCGCGGCGCCTCCGTACATCGGATCGTCGAATCCCGCTTCCTTGTAGGCATAGCCGAGGTCCAGATCGGGAGCGCTACCGGCACGAACCCCCGCCGCCGTCCCGATGTCTGGATCGCTCCACATCGAGAACCAGACATCCTCGAGAATCGACGGACCGTCGTTGGTCAAGTCATAGCGGAAGAAGACGGTCCTTCCGAGAGCGCCCGGATACCGATAGGCCCAGGTGGTCTGACGCACCGTGACGTGCAACGGCTCGTCTGAAACGAGCCGGATGTCTTTCCGATCGGACGAAGCGTCGCCACACACCGACCAGAGGGTCTGACTTCCCAACAGAAGCGGCCGATTCGATGCATCGGTCGGCGCGCCGTCGGAAACAGGCCAGGAGTCGAAGTCCGCACTCCCCGGGCCGGACTGCTCGTCCAGTCGATAGACCCGAAAGCGCGGATCATCGGCCGGTGCCTCCCCGCCGACGAGCGGACCGGGTGCGAACGAAAACGCATACTCGGCCGCGGAGACCCGCAGCTCCCCCCCGACGTGTCCGGCCAGGAAGAAGCCGCCCGCGAAGAGCGCCGTCTTGTCCGACCCGGCCGGAAAGTGGAGATCCCCCCCGTGCTCCGGGTCGTAGGCAAAGGAACCCAGGTTGGTGACGCGCAGATCGAGCTCGTTCGCGTCCATCCGATGGCTGAAGTCCCGGTCGGCG
>JAGQHR010000331.1 GCA_020431745.1 Candidatus Eiseniibacteriota bacterium | reverse complement strand
CCCGGACGGCCCCGGCGCCCGTGCTTTCCGCTCTGCGCAGCGCGATGGCGACTTCGGTCCGGGCGGGCACCGGCGCGACCTCCACGGAGACCAGCGACGGAGCTCCGGTTTCGTCCTCACGGACGTCGGCCGGATCCAGGAGCGCGGTCACGTAGGCTCCGTTGGTGGTGCCGGCGAGCAAGGTGCGCGAGGGCGCGTCGTACGCGACGGACGCGACGCGGGTCGCGTTGAGGCCGTAGGAACCGAGTCCGGGATCGTTCGAGACGACGCCATCGTCCTGCGTGGCCAGATAGATGTGCGCCAACGCGGGATCCCAGGCCGCGTCGAGGATCTGGCCGGTGTACGACAGGAACGGAGCCCATCCGGCCCCGCCGTCGGTCGATTCGAATGCTCCGGCATGGTTGACCGCGACGAGCACGTGATCGGAGTCAGCAGGATCGTATTCGATGTAGACGACCGCTCCGGGCGGCAAACCCGAGTTCGAAGGATTCCAGGTCGCACCGGCGTCCGTGCTCAGCCATAACGAGGCTCCGCTGGTGCCGGCGCCCAGGATCCGATCCTGGTTCGAGGGATCGACCGCCGCGACGTCTAGCGTCCGTGTGGAATTGACCTCGACATAGCTCTCGCCCTGATCGTCGCTGCGATACACACTGGCGTTTCCGAAGACGTAGACTCGGTGATCGTTCGCGGCCGAAGCGACCTGCAGGGGCCAGCCCTCGACGCCGATCGGAAGCTCACCCGGCAGTGGCGACCAGTTGAAGCCGAAGTCCGCGCTCGTGTTGGCGAGCGGCCGCCCGAAGTCGCCGAAGAACACCTGACCGACCTGATAGATCAATCCGGAGGTGCTCCGGTTGAGGTCGAAGCCCCACAGCTCGTATTCCTCGGATTGTGGGATTTCGAGCCAGGACCCGGTGGGGTCGTTCGCGATCAGGTTCGTGAAGTACCCCCGGGCGTAGGTCGTACCCAATCCGTCAGAGCGCACCAAGTCGACGGAGTAGGAATGCAGTCCTTCCTTGCGGCTGGTCCAGGTCGATCCGTTATTGAGGGAGACCCAGAAGCCCTCGACGCCCGGAGTGGCGAAATACAAGCGCGACGGGTCGAATGCATCGTATGTGATGTCGAACGCCCTCTCCGAGCACGTCGACGGGGAGAAGATGAGGCTCCAGCTGCTTCCCTGATTCGTCGTCCGCCAGGCGGCGCCACCGTCGAAGCCTCCGCAGCTGTGGAGACCGCTCACGATCACGCGATCAGGATCCACCGGATCTCCGGCGACGGCCCGGAAGTAGCCGGCATCGCCGGCGGGCAGCGGACGCTCCGAGAAGGTGAGCCCTCCATCCAGGCTCTGGAAAAGACGATCATCTGAAGACGCGTTCGTTCCGACCGCCCAGACGAGGTCGGGATTCGCGACACTCCACGAGAGACGCCCCAGGTTGCCGCTCTCGGTGATCGTCTGCCACGTCGCACCGCTGTCCACGGACCGGTAGTACTTCCCGGAGGCCAGGGCGATGACCCGATCCGGATCCGCGGGATCGAGTGCGAGGTCGTAGATGGTTTGGCTTCCGAACGCGGCCGTGCTCCAGTCCCACGTGACTCCGCCGTCCGAGCTGCGGTAGACACCCTTGCCGGTTCCGGACACCGCGGCGAAGACGACGGCATCGTCCAGCGGGTCGAACAGGATTCTGGAAACCGATCCCATGTTCAACCCGGCGCTGATCGGTGCCCAATGGTCCCCGCCGTCGGTGGAGCGATAGATCGACACGGAAACCGGGGACAGGGCTCCCGACCCGGCGAGGACGACGTCCGGATCCGTAGGCGAGACCGCGATCGAGCCGATACGCTGGCCCGGAGGGAGCGCGCCCGCGATGTCCAACCAATGCAGACCGGCATCGTCGGTTCGATAGAAGCCGTTCGCGGTCGTGCCGACGTAGATACGGTCGGGGTTGGTGGGCGCGACGCCCATCGCACTCAGGTATCCCGCGTAGATCTCGGCCTGGATCGGGTTCCAGTCGGCCCTGGCGGTGGGGACAGCGAACGTAGCGGCTACGCAATAAAACGCGAGAGTCAGAAGACGACGGTTCATGAGGTACCTCCGCGACGGAAAGGCCCTGGGGGTGGGTTGCGGACGCAATTGCGATACGGCCAGGGGCAGGACTCGCGCGCGTTTCCAGCGCGACCCCGACGAGCAGACCGCCCGACTGGTGGCGGAGATTTTACGCGCTCACCGAGCCTTCGTCAACTCGGGTCCGATCGCCATCGTGGGATCTTCTCCAGCATCTCCGAGCCACCCATCCACGCGGTCAACTCGGTCAGAGCCCGGCGATCCGCGCCCCGCCACGCGACGGCATCGAGCGTCGTGGGCAGGAGCAGGTCGGTGCGCAGACGCAGCAAGTCCCGCATGAGCACCGCTTCGCGATGGTGGGTGCGCAGACTCGCGACCAAACCCTGCGCTCCCCGCACCGGCACGTCCCACTGCTCCGCGTCCAACGGGATGTTTTCGATCGACCCGTAGCGGGCCAGCACGGCTCCGGCCGCCTTGAGGCCCCACTTTGGAATCCCCGGCATTCCGTCGGACGGATCTCCGACGAGTGCAAACAGGTCGGGCAGCAGAGCCGGCCTCACGCCGAAACGCTTCTGCACCTCCTCCATCGTCGTGTGCCGGTCGCGGATGCGATCCCAGACCTCGACTTTGGGTCCCGCACATTGCAGGAGATCCTTATCGGTAGTCGCGATGATGACCCGCTCCACCTCGGAGAGCGGAGCAAAGCGAGCCGCCGCGGTCGCGAGCGCATCGTCGGCTTGCGCGCGCAGGATGGGCCAGTGCGCGACACCCAGTGCACGCAGGACATCCGTTGCGGGCAGGTATTGACTGCGAATGAGCGTGCTCGCGTCGTTCTCTCGATCGACCCGCGTCCGACCGGCCATCGCGTCGAACGCCACCGCGACATGGCCCGCATCGGGACGACGCAGGAGCTTGATCATCGTGAACAGGAACCCGCGAGCCGCGCCGACTTCCCGACCGTCCTCGGTCCGGGCCCGAGGCGCACCATGGAAGCATCGGAAGAGCTCGAACGTTCCGTCGATCAAGTAGACTCGGACGGGGTCCTCAGCAGCCATCTACGACCGACGGTTCGGGTTGGGGGCCATGACGACCAGCACGCGCACCGGGCCGGGGGACCGGTTCTCGATTCCGTGCGGTTCTCCCGGGTCGGCCCACGCCATATCCCCTGGGTGCAGGCACCGAGTTTCCGTCCCGATCGTGGCGTGTACCTCTCCCTCGACGATGTAGTACAGCTTCGTCGCATCGTCGTGGGTGTGCAGCTTCTGAGATTGACCGGATTCGAGGCAATACACATCGCAGAACAGATGGCCGGTTTCGAAAACGCCGACCTTCTTCATCTTGTCCGCCGCAAACTCGCGAACGGACTGCACGTCTTGGAATCCCATGGCGGGGAGCATGCCCCAGGGCCGTGGCCGGGACAACGAAAACCCCGGAACGGGCCCGCCCTCGTCCGTCATGGAACAGATGTGCGCCGGATCGTGGGCCCGCCCGCGACAGATCCCGGAAGTCTGCCACGACTGCGATGCCGCATGACCGCCCGATTCCATGAAGGGCCGCCGTGCGAATTGTGTTAAGCTCGTGCGCACGTCGAACCATCACTATACGTGGCCACGATGGTTCGTTCGCTCCGGGACTGGTCGAGAGAGGACGGCTCGACCTTGCGATTGTACAGAACACACTTCGCTTTGCTGCTCCTGGCCTGCTGGCCCGTTTCGGGCGCCGGCAGAGCAGCAGAGCTTCCACCCGACCTGGATCACGCCTGCACCGTCGCGGCGGAGACCGGGCGGCCGATTCTGCTCGTGTTCACGATCGACGGCTGCGAATCCTGCCAGAACTTCTCCGCCGACTCCGACGACGACCCGGACGTGAAGCGCGCGTTGACCCAGGTCGTCAGCCGGGAGATCCCGGCTGCACACGAGCATGCGATCGAGCTATCCGATCAGTTCCGTGTCCGGCGCTATCCCAGCTTCGTGCTGCTGACCGCGGAATTGGCGCCGATCGATCGTTGGACCGGGTACGCGCGATCGACGTTCCTGGCAGATCTGAATCGGGCCTTGTCCGACCTCACTCCGATCGAGGCAAAACGCCGGCACTTCGAGGAACGGCCCACGGCGGAGCTGGCGCGAAAGCTGGGAGACTATGACTTCGCCGACGAGGCATACCGTGACGCGGTTGCGTCCTACCGGCGAGCAGGCACACTCGCCGGTTCCGAGGATCTTACCCTGCCCATCTTCGAGGCCATCGCCGCCGGCTATCGCGATCAGGAGTTTTCCAGAGCCGAGTTGGACGGGGCAGCCGCCGAGGTTCTGTCGCGCGGCACGCCCGAGCAGGTGATGCAAGTCGCGCGGCGTATGCTCGCCCTGATCCCGGACGATCCGGAGCTTCAGCGGGACTTCCTTGCCGCCGCCATCGACCGCACGGAAGGGTGCCGGGTTCCGGCTGTCGTCGCGGCCCGGGAGGAGCTCATGCCGCTGTACGCCTTGCGCGTCCAACAGGACGACGGCCGAGCGGTGCATCTCGAACGGGCCTCGATGCCCGAGGGTTGGAGCGAGGATCCCGGGCACCTCGATGCCTATGCGCGATGGTGCTTGGACCACCACGTCGACCTGGAAGCGGCCCTCGGTCTGGCCCTCAAAGCGTCGGCCCGTGCTCGATCGCCGATCGAGCGCGCCCGGTGTCTCGATACTGCGGCGGAAATCGCACACGTCCGCGGCTCCTTCGACCAGTCGGTCGAACTGCTGCACCGGGCGATCGAGGAAGATCCCGGCAACGGACACTATCGCCGCGAGCT
>JAGQHR010000330.1 GCA_020431745.1 Candidatus Eiseniibacteriota bacterium | reverse complement strand
ATGCCGTTTCCGCGGGAGACCTCGCGACCGCGCGCGAGCGTCTCCAGGAGCGGGATTTCGACGCTCTCCTGCTTGATCTGATGCTCCCCGATGGAAACGGCTTCGATCTGCTGGCCGAGCTGCCCAAGGGCGAGGACGCGCCGCACGTCGCCATCATCACGGGGAACACGGCCGTCACGTCGCTCGTCAAGAGTGTGATGGGGCCGAACATCAGCTTCCTGATCAAGCCCATCTCCATCGACGAGCTCCAGAAGCTTCTCGAGAAGGTGGAGGAGCCGGAACCGGAGTCGTCGGCCGACACCCACTTCGGCTACCTCGTCGGCGAGTCGGAGCCGATGCATGCGGTCTATCGGATGATCGAGCGCGTCTCGAAGACCGAGGTCGAGGTGCTCATCCAAGGGGAGAGCGGCGTCGGGAAGGAGTTGGTCGCGCTCGCGATTCACAAGGCGAGCGGGGCCGGCGGCCGTTTCGTGGCCGCCAATTGCGGTGCGATCTCCCGGGAGCTGATCGGCAGCGAGCTCTTCGGACACGAGAAAGGTGCCTTCACCGGCGCCATCGGACGCAAGCCGGGTGTCTTCGAGCAGGCGGCCGACGGTACCCTCTTTCTCGATGAGATCACGGAAATGCCGATCGACCTGCAGCCGAACCTCCTGCGCGTCATCGAGTCGGGTCGCGTGACGCGCCTGGGGGCGACCGAGGAGATTCCGGTCTCCTGCCGGGTCGTTTCCGCGACCAACCGGACGGCCCAGCAGATGGCGACGGATCAGTGTCTGCGCGAGGATCTGTACTTCCGGCTCGCGGTCTTTCCGATCACGATTCCGCCGCTGCGCGAACGCCAAGGCGACATCCCGCTTCTCGCCGATGCTTTCCTGCGCGAGCTGAACGCCCAGAACGGGACGGAACTTCGTCTCGAAGAGGATGCGCTCGCCCGTCTGGAAGGCTACAGCTGGCCGGGCAACGTCCGTGAGCTGCGCCACGCCATCCACCGCGCCTACATCATGAGCGATCCGGAAGCGGGCATCCTCGTGCTGCCCGCGCGTCTGGCGTCGCCCTTCGCTCAGGAATCCGAACCGTCGGAGGGATTGCAGGCCGGCAAGACGATCAGCGAGGTCGAGCGCGAGCTCATCCTCCTGACCCTGGAAAAAACCGGGGGGGACAAGCCGGAGGCGGCGCGGATGCTGGGGATCAGCCTCAAGACGCTCTACAACCGGATCAACGTCTACAAGGCGGAGGAGAAGGGTTAGATGGGGAACCGCGCGGAGGTAGCGAAGCTGATCCACGACCTGCGCAATCCGATCAACTCGATCGCGATGACCGCGGAGCTCGCGAAGCTCCAGGTGGCCAGCGGAGAGAGCGCCGACGCGATCGTCGAGAACCTGGAGACGATCGTCCGGCTCTGCCGCGATTGCGGCGTCCGGCTCGAGGTCTTCGCGCGGGAAGGCGAGGAGTCGTCTCGTTGAGGGGTGGCCGTCCGCTCGGGGGACCGTTGTCGGATGGCGCCGATCCCCAGCTCGTCCGTCGTCTCTATGGCACGCCGACCCTGCATCGGGTCAACTTCATCCTCCTGGTCGTCCTCCTGCTGGTCAACGGAGGCTATTCCTACCGGGCCAATCGCGAGCTGATCCGCAACGAATCGCGGGTCGACAACACCCAGACGGTTCTGGCCGCGATCAAGGACACGTTTTCGGCCCTTCAGGATGCGGAGACGGGCCAGCGTGGGTTCCTGATCACCCGGGGCGACAGCACGTACCTGGCCCCGTATCACCGGGCGGTCCAGGAGATCCGTTCGCGCCGAGAGGCCCTGCGCAACCTGGAGTCCGAGCTTCCGGAGCAGCGCGAGGCTCTGAAGGAGTTCGGTCAGCTCATCGATGAACGGATGACGGAGCTGGTCGAGGTCGTGGATATGGTGGAGCAAGGCCGCGAGGACCTCGCGATCCGTGAGATCGAAACCGATCGGGGCAACCGGATCATGTCGAAGGTTCGGGATCTCGTGAGCGTGATGGAAGCCCGCGAGTACTCCCTGATGGCCGAGCAGCGCGCCGCCACGGTCCACAGTCGGCAGCAGGTGCTGCGCTCGATCCAGATCGCGACGTTCGCGGGGCTCCTGTTCCTGACCATCGCGTACTTCCTGGTCCAGCGGTCGATTTGGACCCAGCGCGAGCACGTCGTCGAGCTGTCGCTCACGAACGAGCAGCTGGAGGCGATCGTGCAGGAGCGGACCATCGCGCTCGAGCGGTACTCCCGCGAGCTTCAGCGGAGCAATCGCGAGCTCCAGGAGTTCGCCTTCGTCGCGTCGCACGACCTCCAGGAGCCGTTGCGGAAGATCCGCGCCTTCGGGGATCGACTGAAGTCGAAGCACGCGGAATCCCTGGGAGAGGGAGCCGACTACATCAACCGGATGCAGGCCGCGGCCGAGCGGATGTCCAAGCTCATCAACGATCTGTTGGCCTTTTCCCGGGTGACGACGAACGCGAGTCCCTTCGAGACGACCGCTCTGGAGTCGATCCTGGACGAAGTGCTGGAGGATCTCGCCGAGCGGATCGAGGAGTCGGGGGCCACGATCACGCGGGATCCGCTGCCGGAGCTGGAAGCGGATCGTACGCAGATGCGGCAGCTTCTTCAGAACCTGATCGGGAACGCGTTGAAGTTCACGAGACCGGGGGTTCCCCCGAAGGTCGCGATCCATGTCCGCACGGAACATCCGGCGAGCGACCCCGCCCAGCGGGAATGGTTCACGATCACCATCGAGGACAACGGCATCGGACTGGATGAGCAGTTCGCAGACAAAATCTTCATTCCGTTCCAGCGATTGCATACCCGCGACGCGTACTCGGGCACCGGCATCGGACTCGCGGTGTGTCGCCGAGTGGTCGATCGACACGGAGGGCAGATCGAGGTTTCGGGACGACCGGGTGAGGGCACGACGTTCTCGGTCCATCTGCCCAGCCGGCAACTCAACCTCAGCCCGAGTACCGGAGACCAGACATGAAAAGTAAGCGACCGATCGTGATCCTGATGGCGGAGGACGATGCCGATGACCGGCTCCTGGCCAGCGACGCTCTGCAGGAGAGCCGCGTCCTCAATGAGCTCAAGTTCGTCGTCGACGGGGTGGACCTTCTCCAGTACCTGCGCCGGGAGGGGCGTTACGAGAATCCAGAGTCCTCGCCGCGTCCCGATCTGATCCTTCTCGACCTCAACATGCCGCGCAAGGACGGGCGGGAAGCGCTGGCCGATCTCAAGGCCGACCCGGATCTGCGGCGGATTCCGGTCGTCATCCTGACGACGTCGGAGACCGAGGAGGATATGATCAAGGGGTACGATCTCGGAGCCGCATCGTACTGCACGAAGCCGGTCACTTTCGATCGACTCGTCGACCTGATGAAGGCGATCGGGAAGTACTGGGTCGAGTTCGTCGAGTTCCCGTAGGCGACGGAGACCGCCACCCGTGTTTCTTTCCAGCAGCCTTCCGCACCTCGGACTTCTCCTCGTCGAGGACGACGAGGACGACTATGTGATCACCCGTGACTTGCTCGACGACCTCGCGGCGGGCCAGTACGAGCTGGATTGGGCGCGCACGGCGGCCGAGGCGCGTCGCTATCTCGCCAAGGATGCACACCATCTCTGTCTCATGGACTATCGACTGGGCGGCGATGACGGCCTCGCTCTTCTCGCTGAGGCTCCGCGCCTGGGGTTCACGGGCCCGATCATCATGCTCACGGGGCAAGATGAACGGGAGGTCGACGTGCGGGCGCTACGCTTGGGAGCGGTCGACTATCTGGTGAAGTCGCAGTTGACGAGCGCCACGCTTGCCCGTGCCATCCGTTACGCCGTGGCGCGGCACGAGACCGAGATGGAGCGTGCCGAACGACTGCGTGCCGAGGCCGAGAACCGGTCCAAGAGCGAGTTTCTGGCGCGCCTGAGCCACGAGCTCCGGACACCGCTGACGGCGATTCTGGGCTACACGGATCTCATGCTCAGCGGCGATCCGTCCGCCGAGACGCGGGCGCGCCTGCAGGTGGTGAAGCGGAACGGAAGCCATCTCCTCGGCCTGCTCAACGACGTCTTGGATCTCTCCAAGATCGAAGCCGGCCGTCTCGAGATCGAGCAACAGGAGGTGGATCTCGCTGGATTTCTAGCCGACCTGCGCTCGCTGCTCCTGGTTTCCGCCCGTGACAAGAACCTCGTGCTGGCGTTCGGTCAGGAAGGGGACGTCCCCCGGAAGATCCGGACCGACCCGCTGCGGTTTCGTCAGATCCTGATCAACCTCGTCTCGAATGCGATCAAGTTCACCGACGTGGGACGCGTGGAGGTGACTGTGCGCCCCCGTGCGCTCGAAGAGCGTGAGCTCCTGGAGGTCCTGGTCCGAGACACCGGCTGCGGGATCAGTGCGCGCGACCAGAAGCGGCTCTTCGTTCCGTTCACCCGGGTCGGCGAGCTCCGCGGCGACCGCCAGGACGGATCCGGTCTCGGATTGGCCATCAGCCGCCAACTGGCCCTGCGCCTGGGGGGCGATTTGTCGGTCGAGAGCGAGATGGGGCAAGGGAGCACCTTTGCCGTGACGATCGATCCCGGGGATCTGACCGGCGTGGAACGCGGATGGCTCTCGCGCGTGGCCAAGCCCGAGTCCGCCCGAGCCAGCACCCTGTCGCTGCGCGGACGCGTCCTCGTGGCGGATGATTTGGCCGACATCCGGGAGCTCATCGGGTACATCATCCACCGGGCTGGTGCCGAGGTTCACTTCGCCGCGGACGGGGCGCAGGTGGTCGCGAGCGTGGAAGAGGCGTCGCGATCGGGAAAACCGTTCGATCTGGTCCTCATGGACGTGCAGATGCCGGCGCTAGGTGGCCTCGA
>JAGQHR010000329.1 GCA_020431745.1 Candidatus Eiseniibacteriota bacterium | reverse complement strand
GGAAGGTGGTCCCGAGAACGCCGTTCCGAACCGCGGTCGTCCCGCGGAAGATCACGGCCCCGGGGAGCTCGTAGTCGTAGGGGGGAAAACCTGGTTCCGGCTGCCGCAACACCGCGGAATCGAACACGGTGACGATCGCTTCTCCCTCGAACTCGGCCGGCGCACCCTCCGCGGTCGTCACCTGTCCGGAAATCTCGACCACGTCTCCTCTTCGCAGCGTATCGCCGTTCGCCCCCGTCGCCGCTCCGGAGATCGAGATCTGCACCGGCTCCCGCGGCACGAGCAGTCGCACGGCAGGGTCTCCATGGAGGACATAGCGCCGCGAGTTGAGCTCGGGGTCTTGCAACTTGGCGGCGGCGACCGACTCTCCGACGGGACGAACCCCTGCCACGTTGCGGTCCGGAAACATGTGTGCGAAGAAGCCTTCGTTGACGTACCTGTTCCCGTAGGCTCGCGCCACCGAAGTGGCCGAAAAAACGGCGACGGCTCCGCCGTTGGGGTGCCGGATCATCGCTTCGGCGAGGCTCGGTGTGCTGACATCGTACTTCCCGACGGAGCACGATGCCGTCAGAAACAGACAAGGTCGGCGCGCGTTGGTCAGGCTGCCGACCGAGGCGAGGTCGAACAAACGCTCGTCCGCGATCTGCCCCTCTCCCCCGTGGCCGACGAAGTTCACGACGAGCGTACCCCTATTGATGGCCTGGATCAGATCGGCGGTCGCCTGCGGCTTGGTGGGGTAGATGCACTCCGCTCCGTACTCGATCAAGTAGAGCTTCTCCCGCTCCAACGATCGGGGAAGGACGTCCTGGTCCAGACGTTCCGTGGCTCCCAGGTGCGACCAGCCCAGGATGTCGTACGTGGTTCCCTGACAGATGTCATCGGCCACGAGCGTCATCCGATTCCGCCAATCCCCGAGATCGGATTCTTCCTCATAGGAGATGACTTTGCGGACGACGGTGGCCGCTTCGCCCGGCGTCTCGACCGAGAGCCGTCCAATGAACAGGTCCAGCGCTTGGTCGTCCGCGCCGTCCAACAACCCGAAGAAGTCATCGGAGGAAAAACGGGGGTCCTCGTTCGAACTGAGAAGAGTTCGATCGAAGTAGTCCAAGTACGTGGGGACGAAATCGGAGAACGTCGTGGTCACCTTGCCGCGAGGATCAAAATGCGCATCGCCCACCAGTACGACATAGGCCGGTCCGTCTTCCGGGTCGCCGCCCGTCCAATGGGTCCGGGACCATTGCAGGAAGTTTCGGATCGCGACCGGATCCCTGCGCCCGAACGAGAACTCGTCGAAGATCTCCTCGACGTCCACGACCGAAACGCCGGCCTGCGCGCGGTCCGGGAAGTGTCGCCGGCGGTAGGCGGCCAGCTCCTCGGCGGCCTCGCGAAAGTCGTCGTGCGTGATGATGACCATCTGCGCCGGGTCCGTCCGTTCACGCAGATACCCCTCGGGGGACGTGCGAACGCGTTCCAATCGCGGTGACGCGGCTCGGTTGAGACTCCGCACGACGATGCGCGCCGGAAGTGCGTCGACATGCCCTCCGTCCGCTCGAAACTGCAACGTTCGGCCGCCGCCTTCCGCCACGAATTGTGCAGGAAGGATCTCCGGGACGTTGGCGCGCGTCACATCGAAGACCAGGAGATCTTCTGCCTGAAAGCCATCGATCGCGAAGGATCGTTCCTCGTCGCGATCGTCCGCGAAGAAGGCGATCGCGTCGTCGTGGGCGTGCAGCCGTCGCGTGTATTCCAGATCGAGAAACGCGAAGGCGATCTGATCCACGACGAAGTCCGGTCGCTCCTCCCGACCCCGAGCAGTGATCTGAAGCTCTTGCGTCGCACCCGGCACGAGCCAGACTCCGGCCTCGCGAACATCTTGCGCCGCGACGTTTTCCCAGGAATAGCGCCCTACCGGTCGATCGTTGAGCCGCACCTCGAGGTCGTGGTCGGGTCTGCTCCACCTCGGATTGTTGGCGCCCCAAAACCGAGCGAAGATCCGGACGTTCTCGCTTTCGACCGGATCGGGGATCGTGAACGAGAGGCTGCGAGCCTCGTCGCGCGTGCCGACGGCGGTCACCTTGGCCCACCAAAAGCGCTCCCACGCCAGGGGTGATTTCTGCATACGGGCATCGTAGAAGTGGTCCTCTTCGACATGGACGCGATCCCGCACCGTCGTCTCATAGGGAGGAGACGGTGGCTCGGTCGGCTGTTCCAAGATCCGCGCTGGCGGTTCGGAAAAGCCTCCTCCCCAGGTCAGCCAGTACGGATTCTCATTGTTGTACGGATCCCGTGCGTAGTCCTCGACCGTCGGCGCAATACCCTTGGTGCTGTACCAACTGTCCGGTCCGTATCCGATGAACTGAATACGATCCGTCGGATCGAACCGACCGTCTTCCATCCCCGACAGCCGGATCGCGAGCGGAGACATCCAATCCGGCGCCTCGTCGACCGGCGTTTCCTCGTCCAGCGGCACCTGGAGCGGCGTGAACATCCGCAGGGTCTCCGGATCGATGGTGTCGAGGTCGATACCGAGCGCCTCCAGCGCCGTCCCCTCGATGACATACAGATCCTCGTGGTCACACCAAACCTTGACCCACGGTGCGTTCGTGCTGGAGAAGTAGTCGCCGCCCCGTGGCAACGGCGGGCGCATCGCGGTGCGCCACGCTCGTCCCTGTGCGTAGTTGAGGACGGTGCCCTTGTAGAGATGCTCGAAGAGATCGGCGCCCGTGGGTGAGATGCGCGTTTCCGAGCCGCGCGGCGCGCCATCGGAAGCACCGCTTCCATCCTGCGAGGAGGGGTTCTCATGGAACGCGATGCGGAACCGCGCGCGCGTGATCTCGCGGAGTCCTCCGGCGCCGTCGCGACGGAGCCACCGATGACGGAGCGGTACGACGCGTTGATTCCGCAGCCGGGTCGGGGCACCGAGAAGCTCCAAAGGCTCCGAGAGAAACCGGTTCAGCTGCTCGTGCATCTCCGGCGTCAGGGCATTCACCCAACTTGCGGGGACTTCCTCCAGCACCGTCATCGTCGCGGTCGCAGTCGCACCCCGAGGAACGGCGATCCAAGTGACGGCCTCCGGTTCGTCGGCTCCGACCTCCGGGGCGAGATCCCCATCACGATCGTCGATCTGGGTTGGCTGGTGGACGCACTCGACGACGAGTCCGTCGGAATCCGTTGCGACGATCGAGAATCCGCGGACGGTCGTCGGGAGTCCGGCCGCCGGAAGTGCCGACACCGGGCGGGGATGGAAAGACGCCAGCAGCAATGCGAGCACGAGGAGCGGCCACCCGGACGACCGTCCGGAAGATCGTGGGGCGTGGGACATCCCGCGTGCGGGCATGCAGCGTCTCCTCATATGAACTGCTCGAACCGTTCGAGGACAGGGAGGTTCGGCCTTCCTCGGCGACTCGAGTTTAGCCTGCCCGGTCGGTCTCGGGGAAACATTGGCTAGTCGCGGAATCCAGCGCTGAAACAGCCGGACCCGCATCGCCCAGCCGAATGCTCACAGCCTCATGTCGCGGGATCTGTCGTTTGAACGGGACGCGCGAACCATTTGTACAACGCGGGAATGACCGCGAGCGTCAGCACGGTGGAGGTCACGAGCCCTCCGACCACGACGGTGGCGAGCGGACGCTGCACCTCGCTTCCGGTGCCTGTCGCCAGCAGCAGCGGAATCAGTCCCAACGCCGTAGTCAAAGCCGTCATCAGAACCGGCCGCAGACGCAGGCACGCTCCTTCGACAGAGGCTTCGTCCATCGGTGCTCCCTCACGAACGCGCTGGTTGAGGTAGGTCACCAAGACCATCCCGTTCTCCAGCGCGATGCCGAAGAGCGCGATGAACCCCACCGACGCCGGCACCGAGAGGTTTTGCCCCGACAACCAGAGGGCGGCGACTCCACCCACCAGCGCCAGTGGAATGTTGAGCAAGATGAGCATCGCGTTGCGCACGGACTGGAAGCTGCTGAAGAGCAGCAGAAAAACCGCGAGAAGAGTGATCGGAACGACCAAGGAGAGCCGGCGGTTCGCTTCCTGCTGCAGTCGGAACTGTCCTCCCCACGTCACGAGATACCCCGGAGGCAAGGTCACGGCATCGGTGATCGCTTTCTGAGCCTCTTCCACGAACGTACCGATGTCCCGGCCCAGAACGTTGCACTGGATGCTGATGAACCGCTGGTTGTCCTCCCTCGTGATCTGCCGGGATCCGACGATCTCCTCGATTGTCGCCACTTCGTCGAGCGGCACCTGGATCCCGTCCGGCCCGTTCACCAGAATGTGCCGGATCGCGTCCGCCGTCTCCCGCGCGCGCGGCTCGTACCGAACCAGGATGTCGAAGCGGCGCACCCCATCGAAGATCTGCCCCGCGACCTCGCCCCCGACCGCCGCGTGGACGACCTCCTGCACGTCGGCGACGTTCATCCCGTAACGGGCGATGGCCTGGCGGTCGACCCGAATGAGCAGCTGTGGCGCGCCGCTGACCTGATCGACTTGGACGTCGGCGGCCCCGGGCACATCCCGGACGACGGCGGCCACCGCCTCCGCCTGCTCCTTCAGGACGTCGAGGTCGTCGCCGAAGATCTTGATCGCGAGCTCAGCGCGCACACCTTCGAGCAGCTCGTCCACCGTCATCTCGATCGGTTGGGTAAGGTTGGCGAGCACGCCGGGAACGTCACCCAGCTCGGTCCGGATCAGCTCTTCGATGTCGGTCTGGGTGCGGGCCGTCCGCCACTGGTCCCTCGGTTGGAGCAGCACGAAGATCTCCGCGCTGTTGACCGGATCGGCATGCGCGCCGACCTCCCCACGACCGATGCGGGTGACCACCTCGCGGACCTCCGGAATCTGCAGCAACCGCCGCTCGACGATGAGGGTGATCCGC
>JAGQHR010000032.1 GCA_020431745.1 Candidatus Eiseniibacteriota bacterium | reverse complement strand
GGCATCGGTCCCGAGGTCGCGGCCGAGGGTCTCAAGGTCCTCGACGCCGTCTCGGACACGTACGGCTTCCGCGTGCGCCGCACCGAGTACCCGTTCGGCTCCGAGCACTACCTGGCGACGAAGGAGATCTTCCCCGACAAGGCGTTCGAGGAGGTCAAGCAGATGGACGCGATCCTCCTCGGAGCGATCGGCGACCCGCGCCTCCCCGTCGGCATGATCGAGTACGGCATCATCGCGAAGATGCGCTTCGAGCTCGATCTCTACATCAACCTGCGGCCGATCAAGCTCTACCACGCGGATCTCTGCCCACTGAAGGGCAAGACTCCCGAGCACATCGACATGATGGTGGTGCGCGAGAACACCGAGGATCTCTACACGGACATGGGCGGCTTCTTCAAGAAGGGCACGCCGGACGAAGTGGCGATCCAGGAGATGATCCTCACGCGCAAGGGGGCCGATCGGCTGTTCCGATACGCCTTCGACCGCGCGCGCAAGCGCTCGCGCAAGAAGCTCACGATGGTGAACAAGGCGAACGCCGTGCGTGCGTTCGATCTCTGGACCCGCGCCTTCGCGGAGATCGGCGACGCCGAGTATCCGGACATCGAGCGCGACCACGCCTACGTCGATGCGGCCTGCATGTGGCTGGTCAAGAACCCGGAGTGGTTCGACACCGTGGTCACCTCGAACGTCTTCGGTGACATCCTGACGGACCTCGGCGCCGTTCTCCAGGGCGGCATGGGGCTCGCTGCCTCCGGCAACATCCACCCGGGTCAGGTTTCGATGTTCGAGCCTATTCACGGCTCTGCCCCCAAGTACGCGGGCAAGAACGTGGCGAACCCGCTCGCGGCGATTCTCGCGGTGCAGATGATGCTCGACTTCCTCGGCGAAGAGCGCGCCGCGCAGGCGGTCGAGGATGCGGTCCGCACTTCCCTGGTGGACGGCGAGATCCCGTCCGCCAACGCCAAGAACGGCCTGACCACCGAGGAGATGGGCGCGATCGTGCGCCGCCGCGTGGTCGAGCAGTTGAAGTAGTCGCGAGAGCGACGGAGAAGACCCGGCAGCGGCAGTTCCGCGCGCGCGCAGCGACGCGCACCCCGGCGCCGCCGACCCGAACCGAAACGACCCAACCGGCAGCTCCGGTCCCCCGCGCGAGCGTAGCGACGCGCGGCTCCCGAGCCCGACCGACAGGAAGCACAAACAACCATTCCAGCGAGGCGGGCGGTGTTCTGGGGGTGGTCGAGGGGACCTCTCCGCCGCGCGGGAATGACCGACCGGGCGTCCTGCGTCTCCTTCGCGCGAGCGGAGCGGAGGCGCGCGCCCACCCGATCGAAAGCAAAAAGCGCGCGCCGTTCCCCGAGCACCAGCCCCAGAACAGCGCCCGCCGAGCGACGCGAGAGTGGCGGAACTGGCAGACGCGCTGGATTTAGGATCCAGTGGGCAACCGTGGGGGTTCGAGTCCCCCCTCTCGCACCACGATGCAGCGCGAACGCGGTGATCGGCCAGGAAGCCGCGATCGCCGGCGCGAATTCGGAGTCTAAGCTCCCGGAACGAAGCTCAGCACAGCTGGAGGACACGTGAAGTCGACGGTGGAAGAAAAGGGTGCCTGGCAGAAGGCGATCGCGATCACGCTCGAGCCGGAAGTCGTGGACGCGCGCATCGATCAGATGGTCTCGCGCTATCGGAAGTCCGCACACTTCCCCGGCTTCCGCAAAGGGAAGGCCCCGGCCGAAATGGTGCGCACGGCCTACTGGGATCGCATCGAGCAGGACGTGCTCGAGTCCCTGGTGCCCGAAGCGATCAGCGACGCGATCAACGAGCACGAGCTCAAGATCGCGACCAATCCCCGCGTCGAGGATCTCCACTTCCATCCCGGCGAGGAGCTCCGCTTCACCGCGGTGGTCGAGCTCTGGCCCGAGCTCGATCCTCAGGGCACCGACGGGGTCAAGGTCCCGGAGGTGATCTGGCAGATCGACGACGAACAGATCGACGAGGCTCTCGCCTCGATGCAGGAACGCGGTACTACCTACGAGCCGGTGGAGCGCCCCTCCGCGCAGAACGACGTCGTGGAGGCGTGGCTCCAGGCCGCCGACCGAAGCGGGAAACCGTTGCCTACCGCCAAGCGGCAGGAGATGCGGCTCGATGCCGGAGGAGAGAGCCTCCTTCCCGAGTTCCAGACCGCGACGATCGGCATCGCCGAGGGTGAGCGCCGGGTCATCGAGGTGAGCTACCCGACCGACTTCCAGGATCGCGCGCTCGCGGGGCAAACCCGCACCTTCGTCCTCCGGGCCAAGAAGATTTACGAGAAGAAGGTTCCGACGCTGGACGATGCCTTTGCCCAGGGACTCGGAGCGCCGGATCTGGCGAGCTTGCGGGCCCAGATTCGGTCCCGGATGGAAGAGGGGGAGCAGGAAGAGGCGCACAAGCGCACGGCGGAGGCGATCGTGGACCAGATCCTGGCCCAGAACGCGTTCGACGTTCCGTCGGGCCTCGTCGAGCGCAGCCTCAGTCAGGGCCTGGCCCGCGCGCGCAAGGACGATCCGCAGCTCGACGAGGAGAACTTCCGCCTCAGCCTCACTCCGCGGGTGGTCCGGATGTGGAAACGACGGATCCTCTTGGATTCGATCGCACGCAAGGAGGACCTGCGAGTTACCGATGACGAACTAGACACGCAGCTGCAAGAGATGGCCCCGGCGCAGGATGTCGCGCGTTTGCGCAAACGACTGCAGTCGTCGGGCGAGCTGGAGGGGCTGCGCGTCGAGCTGCTCGACCGCAAAGTGCTGGATGCGTTGCGCTCGCGGGCTTCCGTCGAGACGTCGCAGAAAGCGCGGCAGCGGGAGCGGCAATCGAATATCATACTCCCATAGCGGGAGCGAAGCCTGAGGATCAACCGGGAGGTTCGAGAATCCATGTCGCTGGTGCCCATCGTAGTCGAGCAATCGAGCCGTGGAGAACGTTCCTACGACATCTTCTCGCGCCTGCTCAAGGACCGGATCATCTTCGTGGGAACGGCCATCGATGACATCGTCTCCAACTTGGTGATCGCGCAGCTCCTCTTCCTCGCGGCGGAGGATCCGGAGCGTGACATCTCTCTCTACATCAATTCCCCGGGCGGAGTGGTTTCGGCCGGTCTCGCCATCTATGACACGATGGAGTTCATCAAGCCCGACGTCGCCACCATCTGTATGGGACAGGCGGCTTCCATGGCGGCTCTGCTGCTGGCCGCGGGTGCCAAGGGGAAGCGTTCGGCGCTGCCGAACAGCCGGGTCATGATCCACCAGCCGATGGGAGGAAGCCGCGGACAGGCTTCCGACATGCATATCTACACCAAGGAAATCCTGGCTCAGCGCCAACGGATGAACGAGATCATGGCGCACCACACCGGGAAGAGCCCGGATCAGATTCGCCGGGACACCGATCGCAACTATTTCATGTCGGCCGGAGAGGCGAAGGACTACGGAGTGGTCGATGAAGTGATCACGCGCCGTCCCGCCCGGGTGTGAGCGAGGGGCCGGACCCGAGAACGACCGTGTCGACGTCGATCATCGATTCTGGAATGAACCCGGCAACGTCCGAGGAGACCCGATGAAGAAGCGCATTAGCTCGCCGCACCCCATCCGTTGCTCTTTCTGCGGCCGCGGCCAGGAAGAAGTAGCCCGCTTGGTCTCCGGACCGTCGGTCTACATCTGCAGCGAGTGTGTCCGGCTCTGCAACGACATCCTGGAAGGGGACGCCGAGCCCCAGGTCACCCTCAACAAGGAAAACCTGCCCAAGCCGTCCGAGATCAAGCGGATCCTCGACGAGTACGTGATCGGGCAGGAGCGGGCCAAGAAGATCCTCTCCGTTTCCGTCTATAACCACTACAAGCGGATCAATCAGCCGGCCACCGTGCATGGCGATGTCGAGCTGGAGAAGGGCAACATCCTCCTCATCGGCCCGACCGGCAGTGGCAAGACGCTGCTCGCGCGCACGCTCTCCAAGCTCCTCAAGGTGCCGTTCGCGATGATCGACGCGACGAGCCTGACCGAGGCCGGCTACGTCGGCGAGGATGTCGAGAACATCCTGGTCCGTCTGCTGCAGGCGGCAGACTTCAACCTCGTGGCGGCCGAGCACGGCATCGTCTACGTCGACGAGATCGACAAGATCGCGCGCAAGAGCGAGAACCCGTCGATCACCCGCGACGTCTCCGGTGAAGGCGTGCAGCAGGCCCTCCTCAAGATCCTCGAGGGCACGGTCGCGAACGTCCCGCCGCAGGGGGGGCGCAAGCATCCGCAGCAGAAGTACATCGAGGTCAACTCGAAGGACATCCTCTTCATCTGCGGCGGCGCCTTCGAAGGGATCGAGAAGACGGTCGAGCGGCGCATCGGCCGCACCGAAATCGGCTTCGGCGCCGACTCGAAGAAGCGCGAAGAGCACTCGTTGGGAGAGCTCTACGCGAAGATCGAGCCGCAGGACCTCATCCGCTACGGAATCATCCCCGAGCTCGTGGGGCGGCTACCGATCGTGGCTACCCTCTCGGACATGGACGAAGAGGCGATGATGCGCATCCTCACGGAGCCGAGGAACGCGATCATCAAGCAGTATCAGAAGTTCTTCGAGATGGAGGACGTCCGGTTGGAGTTCGCGGACGAAGCCCTCCGCGCGGTCGTGCGGATCGCGCTGCAGCGAAAGACGGGAGCCCGCGGGCTGCGTGCGGTGCTCGAAGACGCCATGCTGAACATTATGTATGACCTCCCTTCCAGGAAGGATGTGGAAGCCTGCATCGTGCACGAAGGCGTGATCCAGCGCGGGGAAGCCCCCGAGCTGGTCATGCGGGAACGGCACAAGAAAGAGGCGTGACACATCGCGGGCGGCCCCGGCCGCCCTTTCTTTCAAATACCTGGTTGGAAGGAGCACCCCTTGGGGTTCACCGTCCGCGTGGATGACCGTGACCGCTGTCCGAGCGGCAAGCTGCCGCTTCTGCCCTTGCGGGACGTCGTCGTCTTCCCTCACATGACGCTGCCGCTCTTCGTCGGACGTCCCGGATCGGTGAGCGCGATCGAGCGTTCCAAGGAAACCGACCGGCTGCTCTTCGCGACCGCGCAGCGGCGGCCCGAAGTGAGCGACCCGACGGCGGACGATCTGCACACGACGGGCACGTTGGTGCGGGTGCTCCAGGTCTTCCGTCTTCCCGACGGCACGATGCGGATCCTCGTCGAAGGACAGTGTCGCGCGCGTCTCGTCGCCTACCACGCGACGGCGCCGGGGGGAGACGTCGAGGTCGAGCCGATCCCCGAAGCGATCGGGGATGCCAAGGAGACGGCGCGGGCCCTCCAGACACTGCAAGCGACCTTCGCCCAGTTCGCGGGGCTCTCGCGGCGCGTTCCCGAAGAGATCTACAGCAGCGCGTTGGAGTCGCGCGATCCGGTGGCCGCGGCGTATCTCATCGCGGCCCAGGTCCTGCAGAAGGTCAACCCCCGCCAGGAAGTGCTGGAAGCGGCGACCGCCGAATCGCGCCTGACGCTCCTCCAACGCTACCTCGAGCTGGAGGTCGCGGCGCTGCGTGTCGAGGGCGCGCGCACGGTGCCCCTGGAACGACCGGAGAGCAAGCCGCGTCGCGCGGTCGCCCCGGAACCGGACAACGACGGGGGTGCCGAGATCGACGAGCTGGAGTCTGCGATCCGGGCCGCCCGCATGCCCGTGCCGGTTCGGAACAAGGCGCTCCAGGAGCTGGACCGCCTCGCCCGGATGCCCCTCTTCTCGCCCGAGGCGACGGTCACGCGCAGCTATCTGCTGTGGCTCTCCGGTGTTCCCTGGCATCGGCGGACGCGGGATCGGCGCGATCTCCGGGCCGCCGAGCGCATCCTGAACGAGCATCACCACGGACTGCGTCGCGTCAAGGATCGCATCCTCGAGCATCTCGCGGTCGTACAGCTGACGCGCCGCCTCCGGGGACCGGTGCTCTGTCTCGTCGGGCCTCCCGGGGTGGGAAAGACCTCGCTCGGCCGTTCGGTGGCGAGCGCGCTCGGACGGAGCTTCGCCCGCATCTCGTTGGGCGGCGTGCGCGATGAAGCGGAGATTCGCGGACATCGCCGGACCTACATCGGCGCCATGCCGGGCCGCATCGTCCAGGCGATGCGACGCGCGGGGACGATCAATCCCGTGCTCCTGCTGGACGAGGTCGACAAACTCGGATCCGACTATCGCGGTGATCCCGCGGCGGCGCTGCTCGAAGTGCTCGATCCGGAGCAGAACTGCGCGTTCAGCGATCACTACCTGGAGGTCGATTACGACCTTTCGAACGTCCTCTTCCTTACGACCGCTAACCGGATGGACGACATCCCGCCCGCGCTGCTCGATCGGATGGAGCTGATTCGTCTCCCCGGCTATCTGGAGACCGAGAAGGTCGAGATCGCGCGCCAGCATCTGGTGCCACGCCAGCTCGAAGGGGCCGGGCTCGTCGCCGAGGATCTGGAGATTCCCGCGGAGACGATCCAACGGCTCGTCCGCGGCTACACGCGGGAAGCCGGAGTGCGCGGGCTCGATCGCGAGATCGCCGCGATCATGCGCAAGACCGCGCGTGCCAAGGCGACCGACAACCTCTCCGAGAACTACCAGGTGGATCTCGCGGAGCTGGATCGGCTGCTCGGTCCGGCGCGCTACGAAGAGACGCAGACTCCGGTGACCCATCGCATCGGAGTCGCCAACGGCGTGGCCTGGAGCGAGGGGGGCGGGGAACTGCTTTCCATCGAGGTGAGCACGCTACCGGGATCCGGCCAGCTCACCCTCACGGGCCGCCTCGGCGAGACGATGCGGGAGTCGGCCCAGACCGCGATTTCCTTCGTGCGCTCGCGGGCGCACCTGCTCGGGCTCGATCCCGCCTTCCATCGGGCCCTCGATCTGCACATCCACGTCCCGGAAGGCGGTATCCCCAAGAACGGGCCGTCCGCCGGCGTCACCATCGCGCTCGCGCTCGTCTCTGCGCTCACGGGCCGACCGACCCGGGAGACGGTGGCGGCGTCGGGCGAGATCACGCTCCACGGGCGGGTCCTCCCGGTCGGCGGGCTCGCGGAAAAAGCTATTGCCGCACACCGGTCCGGGATGCGTACACTGCTGCTTCCCGAGAGTAATCAGAGGCACCTCGGAGAGATCCCCGACGACGTTCGTGCCGCCCTCGAGATCGTTCTGGTTTCGACCATGGACGAGGTTCTGAAGCACGGACTCGCGAAAGCCCCGCGCCGTCGGGGCGCGTCCAAGGGCAAGAAGCCCTCCGAAAGGTACTACGCGGCATAGCGCTTCGCGAGCGCACCAACCGAGCCCTCGTGGTCCGTGAGCAACGCGCCCCGGAGTGAAGCCCGGCGCCGTTCTTCCACCCCGCAGGAGTCTCGACCACCGGCCCTTTCCTCGAAGGGGGGAAGGGTCGCCGTGCGTGTCCCGAAGATCCGCCGGAACCCGTTCGGACGAAGGCCAGAAAGCGAGTGAGCATGAATTCCGCAGACCGCACCATCCTGATGACCCCGGGACCGGTCAATCTCCATCCCCGCGTCCGGGAAGCGCTCGGATCCGCCATCGTGCACCACCGGACGGGCCCGTTCCGGGATCTCGTCCGCGGGGTCAATCGCAGGCTCCAGCAGGTGTTCGCGACCGAGCAACCGGTGCTGATCCTCACGACCTCGGGCACGGGAGCGATGGAAGCGTCCGTCGCCAACCTCTTCTCGCCCGGCGATCGCGTCGGTGTGATCAGCTCGGGAAAGTTCGGCGAGCGTTGGGCCGAGCTCGCCGGCACCTATGGATTGGAGCCGCACCTCTTGACCGTGCCGTGGGGAGAGTCCGCCGACCCTGGCGCGGTGGCGCGCCTGCTCGACGAGACCTCGCCGCGGGGACTGCTCTTCACGCATTGCGAGACCTCGACGGGAGCGCTCCATCCGGTGCGCGAGATCGCGGCCGAGGCGCGCCGGCGCGGTGTGCTCACGGTGGTCGACGGAATCACCGGACTCATCGCGCACGAGCTCGCGATGGATGCCTGGGGGATCGACGTCGTGGTGGGGGGCTCGCAGAAGGCCTTCATGCTGCCACCCGGCCTCGCGTTCGTCGGTCTCTCCGCACAGGCGCAGGACGCGGTCCGGGCGTCCAAGAACCCGCGCTACTATCTCGATCTGCGTCCGGCGCTGGAACAGTGGGAAGCCGGCGACTTTCCGTTTACGCCGGGCGTCGGGCTCATTCAGGGACTGGACGTCGCTCTCCAGGTCATCTTCGAAGAGGGATTGGCGGAGACCCGCGCGCGCTTCCATCGGATGGCGGAGCGAACGCGCGACGGCGTGCGGGAGCTCGGCCTCCGGATCTATCCGCAACATCCGTCCGACTCGCTGACCGTCGCGCAGGTGCCGGAGGGCATCGACGGCAAGGCCGTGCTCGACCGGATCGTGAAAGAGGACGGGATCCGGCTCGCGGGCGGACAAGGCAAGCTCAAGAACAAGATCTGGCGCTTCGGACACATGGGCTACCTGCGCGACGAGGACGTGGAAGCCTCGCTCGCGGCCATGAAGCGGGCGCTGCAGGCGGCCGGACCCGCCGCCGGGAGGTGATGATGGCCCGCGTACTCATTCTCGATTCGGTCGATCGTTCGCTCGCGGCGGAGCTGGAGTCGCACGGCATCTCGGTGTCGGACCTCGCCAAGGCCGAGCCCGCGGCGGTCGAGGCGGCCCTGCCGGAAGCGGAAGGGATCGTCGTTCGGAGTCGGACCCAGGTGACGGCGGCGATGATCGGACAGGCGCGTCGCCTGCGGGTCATCGGACGGGCCGGCGCCGGAACGGACAACATCGACAAGGACGCGGCGCACGCCCGGGGGATCGAGGTGCTGACCGTTCCCGGCGGCAACGATCGCGCGGTCGCCGAGCTCGTGCTCACTTTCCTCTTCGCCTTCTCCCGCCAGCTCGTGCCCGCAGTGGATGCCTCGCGACGCGGCGAGTGGGCCAAGTCCAAGCTCGGCGGCTTCGAGCTGGGCGGAGAGACTCTGGGAATCATCGGCCTCGGCAAGATCGGCAAGACCCTTGCGGAGCTCGCACAAGGGCTGGACCTGGAGATCCTCGGGTTCGATCCCTTTGTCGACCCCAGCGAATGGACGACGCCGAAGGTCGCGAAATGCGCCTTGCCGGACTTGTTGGAGCGCAGCCGCTTCGTTTCCGTGCACGTTCCCCTCGCTCCCGCGACGCGTGGGCTGCTCGGTGCGGAAGAGCTTGCCAGAATGCGCCCGGAGGCGTATCTCATCCAATGCGCGCGCGGCGGGGTAGTAGACGAAGATGCCCTGGCCGACGCGCTCGAAGGGGGACGCCTCGCCGGTGCCGGGCTCGATGTCTTCAGCACCGAACCGAAGATTCCGCCTCGCCTGGCCCAGAACCCGCGCGTCCTCGCGACGCCGCACATCGGAGCATCCACGGAGCAGGCCCAGACCAAGATCGCCCGCCTTCTGGCCGGGTCGTTGGTGCGGTTTCTGCAGGGATAGCGAGCAGGGATAGTTTTCAGTTTTCGGCAGGACGCCGGAAGCGCCATCCGGATAGAGGAGGACGCGATGCCGGTCACGGTGGTTGTCGGCTGCCAGTGGGGGGATGAGGGGAAGGGGAAGATCGTCGACCATCTCGCGAAGGGAGTCGACTGGGTCGCCCGCTATCAGGGAGGCGCGAACGCCGGCCACACCGTGGTGATCGGACGCCGCTCCTTCGTGCTGCATCTGGTGCCTTCGGGCATCCTGCATCCGCGGCCGCGCTGTGTGATCGGACACGGAGCCGTCGTCGATCCGTCCTACCTCATGGAAGAGATCGATGGTCTGGTCAGTCGCGGCATCCCGGTCGAGGGGCGTCTCTTCGTCAGCGAGGGGGCGCACGTGCTCCTGCCGTACCATCGTTGGCTGGAGACTCTCGAAGGACAGGATGTGCGCGTCGGTACGACCAAGCGGGGGGTCGGTCCGGCCTACACCGACAAGATCTCCCGCGTCGGCATCCGGATGCTCGAGCTGCTGCAACCCGTGCGCCTGCGTCGCCGGCTCGACGAGCACGTCGAGCGAGTGCGGGTCCTCTTCGCGGCTGCGGGACAAACTCCGCCGCAACCGTTGGACGCCGCGCGGGACGAGTGGCAGGCGACCTTGAGCGGGTTGGCCCATCGCCTCCGTCCCTACATCGCCGACACCGTTACGATGCTCCACGAGGCGTTGGCGCGCGGGGAGAAGATCCTCTGCGAAGGCGCCCAGGGGACGTTTCTCGATGTCGATCTCGGGACCTATCCGTTCGTGACCTCGTCCACCACGACGGCCGGCGGGGCCAGCTTCGGTCTGGGACTGCCGCCTTCCTCGCTGCGGCGGGTCGTCGGGATCTGCAAAGCCTACGCGACACGAGTCGGGGAAGGACCGTTCACGAGCGAGCTACCCCGCGAGGAAGCGGACGCCCTGCGCGAGCGTGGTAGCGAGTTCGGCGCGACCACCGGCCGGCCGCGAAGAGTGGGTTGGCTCGATCTGGTCCAGCTCCGTCGCGCGGTCCAGCTCAACGGAGTGACCGAGCTCGTGCTGACGAAGCTCGACGTGCTCTCGGGGATTCCCCAACTGCGTCTCTGCACCGCCTACCGGTCGAACGGTGCCGCGCGCCCGCATCCGCCCGTCGACACCGAAGAGCTCGCGAGCTGCCAACCGGTGTGGGAAGACGTGGCCGGCTGGGAGGCGCCGTTGACCGGCGTCCGTCGCTATGCGGATCTGCCGGGCGAGGCGCGCTCCTACGTCGAACGGATCGAGCAGGAAGCGGGCACGCGCCTCAAGCTGTTGTCGGTCGGATCGGCGCGCAGCGCGGTGGTGCCGGTTCCGACGCGATCCCGCTGACAACGTCCCTCCACCGGGACCGTCCCCTCACGAAGCGAGGAAGGCGGGAAACGGCGCCGTCGCCGGGATTGTGATTGGCTCCGTTCCCCACGCTTCCCACACTGCGAACGCTCGTCGTCCGGCCTCGCCGCCGAGAGCGTGTAGAGCTGATTCAGCGGCGCACCAGGGGCCCCGCGCTCACCGCGCCATCCCGGACCAGCCGATAGAAGTAGACCCCCGCCGGCTCGCTCTCCGCGACCTCCAGCGCGGTCGCGTGTCGGCCGGCCGGAAGCGTACCGTCGACGAGACGGGAGAGGCGCCGCCCGTTGGGATCGAACACTTCGAGCCGGACGCGCGCCTCGCGGTCGAGCGAGAAGCTGAGCTCGGCGTGATCCCGAAACGGATGGGGGACGATCTGGAGCGCACCCTGATCGCCCGGGCTGGCCGGGGCCGAGGTGGTGGCCTCGCCTTCGACGAGGACGCGGTGCTGATCGGCCGTCAGGTCGGAATAGACATCGATGACACCGCTCGGCCACTCCACGATGACGCGGGTCGCGACTTCCGCCGCGCCCAGTCCGAAGTGCAGCTCGAGGTTTTGTCCACAGTAGCCGGCCTGTCCCTCCACGACGCGCATCTGGGTCACGGTTTCGGGACCCGGCCCGACCACCGCTTCCACTTTGACCCGCGCCCCGATCGCCGCCCGGTTCGAGACGACGCCGGCGAGGCGGAAGGTCATCCAGTGGTTGCCGTTCGCTTCGTCGTTGCGGTAGAGCGCGTTGTCCTCGGCATCGTTGAGGGTGCGGGCCTGGAAGAGATCGAGGTCGCCGTCCCGGTCGTAGTCGCCCCAGGCGAAGCCGTAGCACCAGCCGGTATCGGTGACGAGCGGGATCGAGAGCACGCGGGTGAAGGCGAGCGTGCCCGTTTCGCGCAGGAGGTTCGTGAAGAGGAAGTTCTGCTTCGGACCGCCGCCGAAGGCGTTGGTCGTGAAGAGGTCGAGATCCCCATCGTTGTCGTAGTCGCCCCAGCCGCTGCAGGCGGTCCAGCCACCACTCGTGACCACGGGGTCGCCCGTCACCGGGGTGAAGGTGCCGTCGCCGTCGTTGAGGAAGAGCAGATCGTTCTGGCCGCTCCAGTTTCCGACGTAGACGTCGAGATCGCCGTCGTCGTCGATGTCGGCCCAGCTCCCGGTCCAGGAGTTGCCCGCGGAGCTCACGATCGGATCGCCGGTGATCGCGGTGAAGCTGCCCCCGTCGTTGCGATAGAGATTCTCGTTCTGCGTCGCTTCGTTGCAGGCGAAGAGATCGAAGTCCCCGTCGTTGTCGTAGTCGACCCAGGTCACCCCGCGGGTCCGCCGCGCATCACTGGTGGCCGGGGGCAGGAAGACTTGCGTGAAGTTTCCGCTGCCGTCGTTGTGGAAGAGACGGTTTGCTTCCGCGGCCGCGTTCCCGCTGTTCGCGAGGTAGAGGTCGAGCGCTCCGTCGTTGTCGTAGTCGCCCCACGAGCAGCTCTCGGAAAACCCGCGGGTGTTCCCGACCGGGTCGGTGACGTCCTTGGTGAACCCGCCTGCGCCGTCGCCGCGGTAGAAGAGGGTGAGGTCGTTGTACCAGGTCACGATCACCGCATCGAGATCGCCGTCGTTGTCACAGTCCGCGAACGACGCACCGTCCGCGCGCGCCGCGTCCTGCACGATCGGCTGGTCGGTGATCTTGGTGAAGGTCCAATCGGGCGCACCGTCGTTGCGGTAGAGGAAGGCCGGTTCCCCGGGATCGGGACCGTTCGAGACGTAGAGGTCGAGGTCCCCGTCCAGGTCGTAGTCCACCCAGACCACGGCCCGGGAGCCGCCCCCGTCGGTGACCGCCGGTCCGGTGGTGATCCGGGTGAAGACGTCGCTTCCGTCGTTGCGGTACAGATAGGATCGTTCTCCCGCGATGAATGCGTCGAGGTCGCCGTCGCGGTCATA
>JAGQHR010000328.1 GCA_020431745.1 Candidatus Eiseniibacteriota bacterium | reverse complement strand
CGCGAGATGGTTCACGACCACGAAGAAGAGCCCGCCCAGGCCCAGGCTCAGGAAGAAGAGAAAGCTCACCAGATAGGCCTGGTAGAAGCGATCGGGATTCCCGCCGGCGAACCCGAGGCCGAAGGCGGCCGCCAACCCGACGACCCCGATGCCGAGGGCGATCCGGCCGACGCGCGTGCCGAGCTCGCCGAGATCCCAGTTCCTTTCGTTGACCTGCATCCCCACTCCTCGCTGGTTCTGCACTTAGCGCAGAGACGACCGCATGTCCGGCGGTACGTCGTCGATCGTCGCGTGCTGGCTCCGCTGCAGGGCGCGTACGTACGCCACGATGGCCCATCGATCCCCAACCGAGATCTGGGGGCCGTACGGAGGCATGGTTCGAATCCCGTTGGTGATCGTGTTGAAGAGATGTCCCACGGGACGGCTCCGCACCAGATCGGAATGCACGGAGGCCGGCGGCACCCACTTCGCCATCTGGAGCGCATCCGCGCGCTGCGCGACCGTCCCCTGGCCGTTGCCGGAAAGGCCGTGGCAGGGGCTGCAGTAGATGCCGAAGCGCTGTTGCCCGCGCGCCATCAGCTCCGGCGTCACCGACATCGGGAAGGTGGTCGCCCACTCTCCATCGACCATCCCCCGGTAGAGATGATCGTCGCTCGCGAGCTCACCACGCGCGACCGTGCCATCGATCGGCATCCGCATGGACCGTCCGTCGAGGAACAGCGGGTTGAAGCTCTGCGACTTGTACTTGAACTGCTGATCCATGTCCGGGATCAGGTGGATGCGCGGGTGCCGGAAGTTGACCGCGCGCGCCCGTGCGATGAGCGCGATCGGAATGAAGCTGAGCGAAACCAGAATCGCCAGCGTCGGCAGCGCCCACCGGGGCATGTCTCGGAGGATTGCCGGGGGTTTGAAACTCATGCTTGCAGGGCCTCCACCTCGGAACCGCCCAGCCGTCCCAGAAACTCCGCGGTCCGCTGCGGATCGAACTTGGGGTCGCTGGCTTCCACGCTGATGAAGAACCGATCGTCCGTCGCCCGCGCGAACCGCTCGCTGCTGAAGACGCCGTGCCGCCAGGTCGGCAGCTGGTTGAGTCCGAGCATCCCGAAGACGGTGGTGAGAGCGCTGAAGAGGACGGTCAGCTCGAAGACGACCGGGATGTTGGCCGGCAGGCTGAAGAACGGCTTGCCGCTGATGATGTACGGATAGTTGTAGGCGTTCATCCACCACTGCATGAGCAGCGCCAGCCCCATGCCGGTGAGCCCGCCGGTGAGGACGAGCAACGGCAGCTTGGTGTACCGGATCCCCATCGCACGGTCCATCCCGTGCACCGGGAAGGGAGTGTGGACGTCCCAGCGGGTGAAGCCGGCGTCCCGCACCTGAGCCGCGGCGTGCAGCACCTGATCGACCGTCTCGAACTCGACGAGATAGCCGAAGAGAGCTTCCCGCCCGCCGGCCTGTTCCGGGGCGACGTTCATTGCGCTCCTCCTCCGGCCAAACCGGGGGCCGGCTGCATCGAACCAGCGCGCGGCACGTGCGCGCGATCGTGCTCGGGATCGTGGCTGGCCTGCGCCTGCGGCATCACACCCTTGACCTCCGCCATCGCCACCATGGGCAGGAAGCGGATGAAAATCATGAAGAGCGTGAAGAAGAGCCCGAAGCTCCCCACCAGAGTGAGGACATCGACGTAGGTCGGACGGTAGTAGCCCCAGGCCGCGGGCAGGAAGTCGCGGCTCAGCGAGGTCACCACGATCACGAAGCGCTCGAACCACATGCCGATGTTGACCAGGATCGAGACGACGAACATGACCGGGATGCTCCGGCGCATCTTCCGGAACCAGAAGATCTGCGGCGAGAGCACGTTGCAGCTCACCATCGTCCAGTAGGCCCAGGAGTAGGGGCCGAGGGCGCGGTTGATGAAGGCGAACTGCTCGAACTGGTTGCCGCCGTACCAGGCGATGAAGAACTCGATCGAGTAGGCGTACCCCACCATCATCCCGGTCGCGAGCATGATCCGGTTCATGTTCTCGAGGTGCCGCATGGTCACGAGGTTCTTGAGCCCGAAGAACTCCCGCGACGGAATCATCAGGGTCATCACCATCGCGAAGCCGCTGTAGATCGCTCCCGCGACGAAGTAGGGGGGGAAGATCGTCGTGTGCCAGCCCGGCAGCTGCGAGGTCGCGAAGTCGAAGGACACCACCGAGTGGACCGAGAGCACGAGCGGCGTCGCGAGCGCGGCCAGGATCAGGTAGGCCACCTCGTAGCGGTGCCAGTGCCGGTGCGAGCCGCGCCAGCCGAGCGCGAAGATCCCGTAGAGGATCTTGCGGACCTTGGTCTTGGCGCGGTCGCGGATGGTCGCGATGTCGGGAATGAGGCCGACGTACCAGAAGAGGAGCGAGACCGTGAAGTAGGTCCCGACCGCGAAGACGTCCCAGAGGAGCGGGCTGCGGAAGTTGGGCCACATGTTCTGGGCGTAGGGCAGCGGGAACATCCACCAGACGACCCAGGGTCGTCCGACGTGGATGCCCGGGAAGACGAGCGCGCAGATGACCGCGAAGATCGTCATCGCTTCCGCGAACCGGTTGATCGAGGTCCGCCAGCGCTGCCGGAAGAGGAAGAGGATCGCCGAGATGAGCGTGCCGGCGTGACCGATGCCGACCCAGAACACGAAGTTGATGATCGCGTAGCCCCAACCGACCGGATTGTTCACGCCCCAAACCCCGACGCCCTTGTAGAAGAGCCACGAGATCATCGCGAGGAGCGTGGCGAGCCCGAGCGAGGAGATGGTGAATCCGATGTACCAGCCGATCGGCGGCTTGGGCTGCTCGACGACCTTGCAGACCGTCTCGGTCACCGAATGGAAGTCGTAGCCCCCGATGACGAGGGGCGGACGACCGAGCTGGTCCTGGATTTCCTGGTTCTGCTTCATTCGTTTTCCCTGGCCGTCGGTCCTAGCCGTGATGCTCGCCGCCCGCAGGCTCGCCCGCCGAGGCCAGCTCCGGGTGCGGGTTGCGAACTCGGGTCAAGTAGTGCAAGCGCGGTTTCGTGTAGAGCTCGGCGTCCAGCATGCCGTATCCGCGCGGATCGTCATGGAGCTTGCGGACGCGGCTGTTCGGATCGTTGAGATCCCCGAAGGTGATGGCGCGCGTCGGACAGGCCTGGGCGCACGCCGTGGTGATCTCGCCGTCGCGGATGGGCCGCTTCTCGTTCTTGGCCACGATCCGTACCTGCGCGATGCGCTGGATGCAGAAGGTGCACTTCTCCATCACCCCGCGCGCACGCACCGTCACGTCGGGATTCTTGCCCATCTTCTCCGTGGTCGTGAGCTCGTGGTTGAAGGCGTAGTAGTTGAACCGACGGACCTTGTACGGACAGTTGTTGGAGCAGTACCGGGTGCCGATGCACCGGTTGTAGGTCATGTCATTGAGGCCTTCGTGGCTGTGGGTGGTCGCCGCCACCGGACAGACCTGCTCGCAGGGAGCGTTTTCGCACTGATGGCAGGTCACCGGCTGGACGATCAGCTCGGGATCGTCGGGCGTGCCGGAGAAGTAGCGATCGATGCGGATCCACTGCATCTCGCGACCGCGCCTCACCTGATCCTTGCCCACCACCGGAATGTTGTTCTCGGACACACAGGCGACGACGCAGGCGTTGCAGCCCATGCACGACGAGAGGTCGATCGCCATGCCCCACTTGTTGCCTTCGTACGTGTGCTCGTCCCACAGGGGAACGACCGGCGGATGCCCCTCGGCGCCATGCTCGGCTCCGTGCTCACCCCCAGACGCGCCTCCATGGCCGCCGGTGGCGCCCGTCAGCTCCGCGAGACTGGCCTGACGGACCAGCTCGTGGAGACGGGTCTGGATGCCCTCGGCCCCCTTCGGATCGATCGGGAAGTGATCCTGGGTCGTGGCCAGCAAATGTGCGCCACCGGTCTTGCTCACACTCGCGCTTCCCAGGTGATGGAGCGCCGTGGAGGAGCGCAGCGGATAGACGTCGAAGCCGACGCCGGTCCCCACCCGTCCGGAAGCCGTGCGCCCGTATCCGAGCGTGAGCACGATCGAACGGGGGGCCAACCCGGGTGTGACCCAGGCCGCGACCTCGACGCCGCGCCCGTCCTTCTCGATCCGGATGAGATCCCCGCTCGCGATGCCGAGCTCATTCGCGGTCGCGGGCGCCATCTGTGCGACGTTGTCCCAGGTGACCTTGGTCATGCCCTCGGGAAGCTCCTGGAGCCACCCGTTGTTGGCGAAACGGCCGTCGTAGATGCACGGATCGGACGCGAAGACGACTTCCATCTCCGATCCCGCCGATTCCAGGCGGCCGACCGCCTGCAGCACGCGCCCGCCGTCGACACCGGGCGCGGCCGCAGCCAGCGCCGTTCCCGACACCACGCCTTCGTGCAGCATCCGTCGCCAACGCTCTTCGAAGGCGGCGTCGGTTTCCGCCTGATCGGTGCGATGCGTCTGCCGGACCAGGTCGTGACCGGTGTGCCCGTCGCCGAGGAGGCTCGCCACGATCTCGATCGAGGAGCGTCCCTGATAGAGCGGAAGGATGAGCGGCTGCACGATCGAGATCGTTCCGTCGTGCGCGCGCGTGTCTCCCCAAGACTCGAGGTAGTGCGCCTTGGGCAGCACCCAGCTGCAAACGGCCGAGGTCTCGTTGGGATGCGTCGTCAGGTGAATCGTGCGCTTGGCCTTGGCGAGGGCATCGGCGAATCCGAGGTCCGCCGGCGCGTCGTAGATCGGGTTTCCGCCCAGGATGACGAGGGTCTCGACCTCGCCCGCATTGAGGCCGCGTACGAGCTCCCGCATCGCCGCGACGTGGGTCGGCCGCGCCGGATCGGGATCGTTGGTGATCGTCAAGGTCGCACCGAGAT
>JAGQHR010000327.1 GCA_020431745.1 Candidatus Eiseniibacteriota bacterium | reverse complement strand
TACCGCGCCTCTGACCATCGGAGTCGTTCCGGGTCCTCCTCCATATCCCCCAACAAGTACCCGGCCTCTGCGAGACGGAGGACGATGTAGCGCTCGAGCGGTCCTCTCCAGGAGAACTCGTGTGACCAGACTCCCTCGCGAGCGCTGGAGAGCGCATCGATGGCGGCCCGGAGACGATCGGGGCTCCGTTCTCCGAAGTGAACGAGTTCCACGGCAGTCTGGAGCTGTCGATAGACACTCGGGAAGTCGGGGCGCGAGGGGGCCAGCCGGCCGTGCATGATCCACGCCGCGGAAGCGAGCAGCACGATCCCCAGGACGACTCTCCGCACGGGAAACGCACCAGTGTGACGGAGCTCCCTCCAGACCGCTCGGAGCTGCTGTCGACGGTCCCCGCTCGCGACGGCCCGGACCTCCCGCGCGAACCCCCCGGCGGATTGGGGCCTGGCCCGGGGCTCCTTGGCGAGAGAAAGCCGGATCGTGCGATCGAGAGCCGCCGGAAGCGACATCCCGGACCTACGCAGCGACTCGGGCCGTGCCGTCAGGATCGCGGCGAGTAGCTCATGCAGCGTCTCGTGCTCCACCGCGTAGGGGAGCCGCCCGGTGAGAAGCTCGTAGAGGACAACCGCGAGCGAGTAGACGTCGGATGCGGGACCACACTCGGCAACCTGTCCGCGGACTTGCTCGGGACTCATGTAGCGAACCGTACCGAGCAGTTCCCCGGTGTGGGTCGCAACGTCCAAAGTCTCCCGCCAGTTCTCGGGAAGCCGGGCGATTCCTAAGTCGAGAATCCGTGGTCGACCGGTTCCCGACTCGAGGAGCACGTTCTCGGGCTTGAGGTCCCGGTGGACGACTCCTCGTTCATGTGCGTAGTCGAGTGCAGAGGCCAATCCTTCCAAGATCGGTAGAACCTCGTCAACGGGTCGTCCGCCCGGGCGGATCCAGGAGCGCAGCGAACTCCCCTCCACGTACTCCATGAGGAGAAAAGGGCGCACACCGTGAGGAGTCTGCAGCTCGTCGCCGTGGTCGAGATATCGGACGAAACCGGGATGGTCGAGCCGGCGGAGGGCCTCGGCCTCCATCCGAAAGCGGCGTCGCGCCTCCGGGAGATCCCAGCCTGGGAGCAACAGCTTGAGGGCCGCGGGACCTCGAGGAGTGGTGACGAGGTAGACCCGTCCGGCGCCTCCCCCACCCAACTCCCTCACGACCTCGTACGGTCCCAACCGATTCGGGATCAAGCGAGTGGGTCCCCGCTCCGATGGGATCGGGCGAAAGCAACGCTCCCGGAATCCTTGGCGACCTTGTTGTCAGCTTCGGAAGGGTGGCCGGAGACCACATCCGAACCGCCCCGCTCCGCGCCGGACAATCCCGGCCGCTGGCCATAACGAATCGGCAGCGGCGTACAGTGCGAGTACACAGAGATCATGAGCGATCCCAGGCTCGCACCGAAACGAGCGGGGAGTCAACTCGGAGTCGTGACCGGGATGGGTGGACGGGAGGTCCCGGTCCCGTCGTCAGAGTATATGGAACGACCGGCTCGCGAATCGTAGGGTCGAGCCGTCCTGGAAGGGGCGGTCGACAGGGTGGCGGTCAGAGCCGCCACCGCACGATCGCGGGTTAGCGCTCGCGGCGCCAGAGCCGCATACGAAAGGAGCCGGTCGTGAGTCGGGATCTTACTACCTACGTTGGCCTCGATGTTCACAAGAAGACGATCCAAGTGGCGGTTCTCATTCCGGATTGTCCGGCACCGCTGGAATGGACGGAAGCCCACAACACCGAAGCGATCCGTCGGCTGGCCCGCCGACTTCTTCGGGAAGGCGCGGAGTCGGTGGAATGCTGCTACGAGGCGGGCCCCACCGGATACTTCCTTCAGCGCAAGCTCCGGTCGTTGGGAGTGGGATG
The DNA here is from genome assembly GCA_020431745.1 of Candidatus Eiseniibacteriota bacterium. Taxonomy (GTDB): domain Bacteria; phylum Eisenbacteria; class RBG-16-71-46; order CAIMUX01; family CAIMUX01; genus JAGQHR01. The sequence continues at coordinate 2,982 of JAGQHR010000327.1, read as the reverse complement.
TACCGTGGTGGCGCCCTCGCTCATTCCGGTCAAGCCCGGTGCCCGAATCAAGACTGATCGTCGAGATGCTCGAAAGCTCGCCGAGCTCCATCGGGCTGGTCTCCTCACCGAGGTCCACCCACCCAGTGAATCGGACGAAGCCTTTCGTGACCTCTGCCGATGCCGTCAGCAGGCGCAGCGGGACTTGCTTCGAGCTCGTCATCGAATGAGCAAGTTCCTCCTCCGCCGTCATGTCGTCTACAACGAGACCAAGCATCACTGGGGAACCAAACACCTGGCTTGGATCCGCGCCCTCCAGTTCGACGATCCCGCAAGCCAGGCGGTCTTCGAAAGCTATCTCCTCGCCACCGATCAGCTCACCGAGCGACTCCAGCAGCTCGATCGCAAGGTCGCGGAGGCTGCCGCCGAGAGTCCCTACGCCGAACCGGTCGCCCACCTGCGGTGCTTCCGGGGCATCGATACGCTGACCGCCGCTTGCCTGGTCGCCGAGCTCCACGACTTCCGTCGCTTCCAGAGCCCGCGCCGGCTCGCGGCATACCTTGGCTTGGTCCCCACCGAACACTCCAGCGGAAGCCGAGAGTCCCGGGGCTCCATCACCAAAACGGGTAACTCCCACGTGCGACGCCTTCTCATCGAAGCGGCCTGGCATCATCGCTACAAGCCACGCGTCACCGGGCCAATCCTGAAGCGTCGGGCCGGACAACCCGCGCGTGTTCTCGCTCTCGCCGATCGTGCCCAGGAGCGGCTCTACGCTCGCTACTACCGGATGACAAAACGAGGCGTGATCGGTCCCAAGGTCATCGTGGCCATGGCCCGGGAACTGGTCGGATACCTTTGGGCAGCGCTCCACCCCGACGCCGGACCCATGCGTGACCTGACCGTGGGAAAGCGCCAGAACACACAAACCACCTCATACCAGAACCCTCAACCCCTCGAGATCGCGGCTCCTACGCGATCCTAGAGCGTCGAAATCGAACCCGAAGAGAGGAAGAAGATCCGCGAGCAAAGATCGCGGGCCAAACGATCACGCGGCGCGTGATCACTGCAAGTCGTGATGCGAGGCGGTGGATGAAGGTCGGCACGATCCGGAGAAAGCGCGAGTTCGTTGTGCGGTACGGAGGCAACTCCCGAACCCGCGATCTCAGAGAGCGCACTCTCCCGACGGATCACAGTCATGCGGCTCTGGCCGGGACGCCGGTTCAACCCGCGAATACTAGCGTGGCTCGTCGTCGAAGCGACCAACCTTCTCCATCACCTTGTTCCTTACCCAATCACCATCCACCGCCGCTTCCAAAGATACACCCGGAGCGACGGTGAATAGTTGACAGGGCTCGTTCCATACTAGCGAACGACCGTGATCCGACCGACCTCGACACGGTCCCCTGCCCGCAGCCTGTAGAGGTAGGTGCCCGTTGGAAGCGAAACACCCAGATCGTCCCGCCCGTCCCATTGAATCCTCGAGGCCGGGGCATAAACGCGATGAGACGCGCGGGCTCCGGCGATGTCGAAGACGTCCAGCTGAACGGCCGACGACGTCGGAAAGGCGAGGTGGAAGGAGATGTCCGCGTTCGTAGGATTGGGGGCTACCATGACGACTCTGGGATCCCGCACCTCCGAAACGTCGAGATCCCACCCGCTGACCGCGGAGCACCCGAGACGGGCAACATGGGCCGAGGAGATCCCGTTCACGCCGAGAAACTCGCCCCCCACGTACAGCGCATCTCCGACGCCGTTCGTGGCCGGGTCCGGTCCCACTCCCAGCCTTCGGATCAACCCGTCGAACTCCGCGGGGAGATCGATCCAGCTCACTCCGTTCCAACGCATGATGTAGCTGGGACGTCGCCCGTCCGGAAGCTGTCGCCGCACCGAGACATAGAGCGCCGGACCGGAACCGTCGTCCCAGGCTTGAAGGCTGAGTGGATCTCCATTCAGCCCCGCGGACGCGTCGGTCCACTGAACGCCGTCCCAGCGCGCGATCGGTCCGAGCGGGACACCGCCAGATTCGGTGAAGGCACCGTACGCAAACAGCGAACCTTCTGATTCGAGGGAAGCCAGCGACAGGACAAGCTGGTCGAACCCGGCTCCTACCGGCGTCCACATTGCTCCGTCCCAGAACGCAATGTTGGCGGCGGCCACACCTCCGGCGCTCTCGAATCGTCCCCCCGCACAGAGCTGATTCCCGTAGACGGCGAGCGCATACACGAGCCCACCCGGGAAGCCGCCTCCCGGGTTCGTCCATTGTGTTCCGTCCCAGGCGGTCAACCCGTCCACAGGCACCGGTCCGGCGGAGTCGAAACCGTATCCACCGAAGTAGAGCTTCTCTCCCGCCCCATCGTCGTACACTTGCGTGGCCAGCACGTTTGGTGAGCTACCCGTGAGCCCTCCGCCGAGATCGCTCCAGTTGGCGCCGTCCCATCGAGCGACGACGTTGGCCGGCACACCGTCGACCGTCGAAAACTCCCCGGCGATGTACAGGTCCTCCCCCGAGCCGTCGTCGTAGCCGACCGCCTGCCAGACAAACTTGTTCGGTCCCTGGTCGGACAGCGGCAACCAGGACTCCCCGTCCAACTCCGCAACCAAGTCGACGAACGTATCGCCCGCATTCAAGAATCCCCCGGCGACGAAGAATCTTGGATCGTCGCCACCGTCCCGGTCGAAGTCCACGGTCGCGAAAGCCGATGCCGTCGCGCTGAGGCCGTTGCCCAGGTCGGTGTTCCCCACAGGTTCTGTATCGGCACCGTCCCAAACGCACAACTTGGTCGCCGATTGACCTCCGACCTTCGTGAACGAGCCCCCCAAGTAAAGCCGGTCCTCCGACACGAGAAGGGACGAAGCCCAGCTGTTCAATGAGATCCCAGCGTCGGCCCACGACGCCCCGTCCCACTTCGCGAGCCCCTCGATAGGGACTCCCCCTGCGGCATCGATACCTCCGCCGACGAAGAGCTTAGAGCCGAAGCCGTCATCGAAAACTGCGAAAGCGCG